>DATJMX010000041.1 GCA_035508495.1 Candidatus Binataceae bacterium | reverse complement strand
GCGCGAGCCCTACGGCTCGCGCATCTCAATGGCGGGCAGGGACGCCAACCCTACTATTTTTTTAGGATTTTCAGAACGCGGAGATTAAACTTCGACCAGGACGTTGTCGCCTTCGACCTTCACCGGATAGCAGCCGACCTTGATCTTGGGATCGTCGAGATTGGCGCCCGTCGTCACGTCGTACTCCCATCCGTGCCATGGGCAGACTACCGTCGTGCCGTCGAGCTCGCCTTCGCCGAGCGGGCCGCCGCGATGCTTACAGGCGTTGTCGATCGCATAGAAATTGGCGCCCGCGTTGAAGATCGCGATCTGCTTGCCGCCCGCTTCGATGACCTTGCCGGTGCCCGCGGGAACATCGGCTACCGCCGCGACTTTCACGAAATTTGCCACTGTGATCGAACCTCCCTCGCGTCGCGATTCTATTGAGCGGTCCGCACACGACGCAACCTCAAGTCGTGTACTCGGCGTTGATCTTTACGTAGTCGTAGCTCAGATCGCAGGTGAGGATCTTGGCCGAGGCCTTGCCGAGCTTGAGATCGAGCAGCACAGTGAACTCGGCTTCCTTCATCGCGCGTCCCGCCTCGTCGAGCGCTTCGGTAAGCAGACGCCCCCCCGACGCGACCTTGGTCCCGCCGATGAACAGCACGAGCTTCTCCGATTCGACCATCGCGCCCGACGATCCCGCCGCCATCAGGATTCGGCCCACATTGGGATCGCATCCAAAGAACGCCGTCTTGACCAGCGGTGAATTCGCGATCTGCCGCGCCGCGCGCTGCGCGTCCGAGGCCGACTTGGCGCCGCGCACCTCGATGCTCACGAGCTTGGTAGCGCCTTCGCCGTCGCGCACCAGCTCGCGTGCAAGAGCCTGTGAAACTTCGGTCAGCGCCTTGTCGAACGCTGCGGAGTCGCGCGGCGTGAACGCGCGGTTCTTTGCGGCGCCGCTTGCGAGCAGGATCACCGTATCGTTGGTCGACATGTCGCCATCGACCGTGATCGCATTGAAGCTGGTGGGCAGCGCAGCCTTGAGCGATCGCTTGAGCGCAGTAGGCGCGATCGCCGCGTCGGTCACGATATAGCCGAGCATCGTCGCCATGTTCGGCGACAACATGCCGACGCCCTTCACCGCTCCCGCGATCGTTATCGTCTCGCCGCCAACTCTCAGCGTCGTCGAAGCGGTCTTCGGCCGCGTATCGGTAGTCATGATCGCGCGCGCGAAGTCGGCCATCCCATCTTCGCGAAGTTGATTCACGGCCGCCCCGGCGCCCGCCGCATAATTGCCGAGATCGTAAAGATGCCCGATGACTCCGGTTGAGTTCGGCACTACCAGCTCCGCCTTGATTCCCAGCAGCTTGGCAACTGCCGCGCACGAATCGATGGCGAGCTTCAGTCCCGGCTTGCCCGTGAAGCTGTTGGCGCATCCCGAGTTCACGATCACCGCCTGCAGGCGGCCTGAGCGAACACGGTCGGCGGTAACGTATATCGTGGCGGATTTGACACGATTTGCGCTGAATACCGCCGCGGCCGCGGCCGGCTCGTCGGCGGCGATAAGTCCCAGGTCGAGCGCTCCCTCTGCCTTCTTGATTCCTGCCGCGACGCCGGCGAATCGGAATCCCCGCACCACCGCGGGTTCGAGCTTTACCTGCATCCTCTGAAATCCTCCGAGCGCCGAATATACGCGCGCCTGAAGTATGTGCAAATCAGTCTGGCGCTCCAACCGGAATCGCACCGCACGTTGCTTGTCTCCGAAAGACAATCCTCCGTATAGTCAATTCAGGGCCGATGAAGCGCCGGAACAGGTCGTAGAGTCCCGGCGCCGGAGGGGCATCGCGATGGCGTCCGGCGCGACGAGAAATCCGCTAAAATGGATTACTGGCAAGCTCACCGATGCCGCCATCGGGCTCCTGACCAAACCGCTCAAAAGTTACGAACTCCACATTGCTAATGACATCGTCGCGTTGCGCCGCCATGTCCATCCCGGCGACGTTATTTTGGTCGAAGGCAACGAGCGCATCAGCCAATGCATCAAGTACCTGACACAGAGTTCGTGGTCGCATTCGGCGATTTATATCGGCGACGCATATCTCAGACGCCATCCTGAAAAGAAAGCCGAGCTGCACAAGGAATTTGGCGAGGACGCTGCTCATCTGCTGGTCGAGGCGCTGGTCGATCAGGGCGTGATCCTCGCGCCGATGAGCAAGTATCGCAACTTCAATCTGCGCGTATGCCGACCGTTCCGGCTCTCGAGCGCCGACGGGGCCGAAGTTATCGACGAAGCGCTGCGTAGCGTGGGCGATACCTATGATGTGCGCAACGTTGTCGACCTCGCGCGCTACTTCCTGCCGGTCAGCCTGGTGCCGGCGCGACTGCGCCGCAAAGCCCTGCAATTTGGCAGCGGCGAGCCGACGCGCGTGATATGCTCCAGCCTGATTGCGGGATGCTTTGCACGGGTGCGATTTCCGATTATCCCGAAGTACGAGCAAACACCCGAAGGCGAGCCGATCGCGGTCACCAAGGTGCGCAAGCTATGGCCGATTGGATCGAAGGCAACGCAGCATCAGGCGCTGGGGCGGCTCAGGATGGTTTCGCCGACCCTGGTGACGCCGCGTGACTTCGATCTTTCGCCGTACTTTGAGATTATCAAGTTCAACATAATCGAGAGCATGCGCTTCGATTATCGCAAGATACAGTGGGCTGATGACCAGCCGAGCGCCGAGGTGAAGAAAGGCGCCTGACGCGTGATTCTCATCGGAGGACTATCGATTGAACGACGAACAAGAACATGGTGCGGGACGGCGCGAGCTGCTGGAAAAGACCATCGCGAAAATCCTCCATCGCCACTGCAATTTCGGCTGGGCCAACTACTACATCCCGAGCGAGAAGTTTCCCGCGCTCATCGAGGAGCTGGTCGAAGTGATGAGCCCGGGCGGCCAGGTGGGGCACGAAGAGCTGGTGCAATTCTTCCTCGGCGTGCAGCGCACGAGCTCGATCCAGGAACGCGTCGCGAAGTTCGAGGAAATGTTCGCGGCCTTTCGGCGCGCGCGATAGCGTGGCGGTACGATTCGAATCGATCGTTCCGACGTTTCGAATCTTCTCGGTCGAGAAAGCGCGCGAGTTCTACTTGGATTTCCTCGGCTTCAAGCTGGATTGGGAGCATCGTTTCGACGACAACGCTCCGCTTTTGATGCGAGTGTCGCGCGACGGCATGGTGTTCTACCTGAGCGAGCATCACGGCGACGGCTCCCCCGGCATCCATGTCACGGTTTACCTGACCGGCCTCGACGATCTGCACGCGGAACTGACGGCGAAGAAATATCGCTACTACCGCCCGGGCATCGAGACGATGCCCTGGAACGTGCGCACCATGGGCGTGATAGATCCGTTCGGCAATCGAATCTTCTTCTCAGAACGCATTAACAAGTAGTCAACGTTCAGTTCCCTCTCCTAGGATAAGGAGAGGGGACAAGAGTACGCGCGCTAACTTTTGGTCAATCCGAGGCTGCAAAGACGCGCAGCAATCAGTGCATCTCCGCTTTCAATGCTGTCAGCGTGCCGGCTTCCTCGGCGGCTTCGGTGATCAGCCGCCCCGGGAAGCGATTATTCAGTGGACTCAGACTCGAAGCGTAGCTGGTCACGCGATGCGCCCAGGTTGCGATTCCGCCGAATGGTGCTGGCACCAGTTCGGCCGCATCGCGGAATTCAGCGAGACTCGCACGGTCCCAGCCGAGCAACCCGCTGATGAACATGTAGAGCGGCAGTGAGGCGCCGAGGCAGATGAGCACCACCAACGCCGAGTTGGCGACGTGACCCGCGCCCTGCCACGTCGCGACTGCGAACGTGCGCAGGATCGCATAGCTTGCGAATCCCGAGGTCAACGGATTGACGATTGTCTGCCAGAGACTCACCGACGGCCACTGGACCAGCCAGCCCATCAGCGGCCAGGCGAGGATTATCCGCAACGTCGAGGACACGATGAACGCGTAATAGACGCCCTCGAATCCGAACCGTTTAAGGAAGACCGCGGCGAGCACGACGCGGCTGCCATGCTCGACGAGCGACGTCCACGTGAAGGTTCCCGTGCGGCCGACGCCCTGGAAGACTTGATCGGGAAGCCGCGTTCCGAAGTCCACCACGCGCGCCAGGTGCATCAGCCACATCACCGCCGCGGCGCGCACAAACTGGGCAGGCAGGAGTCCTTTGATGAACACATCGTCGAACGCGATGAACGCCGCGCCCAGCATCATCGTCACCATCAAGGCCCAGCGCAGACCCTGATCGAGATAGCGACGCGTCAGCCGAATCATACCCTGCGAGTAGGCCTCCGAGATCGAGGGCATCAGCGTCGTGAAGATGTAACATCCGGTTTCGAGATAACCGAATGTGAACGCGAAGGTGAGCAAAAAGATTTCGTTGAGCTCGAGGCCGTCGGGGAGCAGCACCAGGATCAGGATCGGCACGATTCCCCAGCTCGCCGCGATCGCCGCCTGCCCGCCCATCAGCTTCGAGCCGTACAGGAACGATTGCTTCATCGTCTTGCGGTCGAAGTGGGCGAGGAAAATCGTGATGAGGTTGAAGCCCATCTTCTGGTAGAAGATGGCGCAGAAAAGTCCCATCAGCAGGTTCGCGATCACTCCACCGATCGCAAAGCCGAACACCACGCCCATCCCCTCGCCGAACACCGGATGCATCAGGCCCCAGTGCCGCATGTAGATCCCGCAGGTCATCTGGATGATCGGATTCAGCACATAGGTCAGCACGATGAGAAGCTGCGCGTAATCGAAGCGCTGCAACGAGCGGAACAGATTGAAGAAAATTGCGATGAAGCCCGGGAACTGGATCAGCGTGTGTAGCACCACCATCCACGACAGGTAGGCGACGATCGTGTGCGGCATCCACGTGGCCGCGACCAGTCCCAGCACCGTGATCTGAAAGACGCCGGCCAGCGCGTGAAACCAGATAAAGAACTGCGCGAACATGATCGCGCGCGGTGGATTGGTCAGCCGATACTCCGCGACATACTTGACCATCGCCTGGTCGGTGCCGACGTTCAGCAGCGTGAAGAAGATCAGCATGAACTGCTGCACGCCGCCCCATGCGCCGCGCGCCTCGAGGAACGGATTGATGAAGCTGCGTTCGATGTAGAAGGTCACCGCGAAATTCAGCGGCACCATGATGAAGAGCGAGAGCAGGTAGTTATAAAAGAAACCGCTCAGCGGCCGATGGAATCCGACGATTTCCCATCGCGGATCGCCACGGCTCGGCTCCGCGCCCGTTTCGGCCGATGGCGCGGCGGCGGCGCCGAGCGATTGCGGATGGGGCGCGGCCGGCGCGCTGGACGCGTAGAAGCGCTCGAGCATCTCCGGATGCCGCATGCTGTAGCGGCGCGTGATCACGAACGCAACGAAGAAGAGCGCGGTCATCGTGAGAAAAATCGTCGCCAGCGTATGCGTCTGGGCGCGATCCGGAACCGGCGCCGCAATCCAGTCGCCAAACGGAGTTGGCGGAGCGCCGGCTGCCGTCCGCGACATCGCATAGAGCAGCCAGTTGAAATATGCCCAGCGCTGGAAGTCGTAGTTCTGTGCGTTCTTGATCCCGCCCAGCATCGCGACCCAGCTCTTGATGCGCGCGCTCTGGTCGCCCTGCCGCAGCCATTCGTTGAGCACGTAGATCGTGCCCTTGCCGAGATGCAGCCGCATCAGGATCGGAGTGCCCGGCCGCGCCGGATCGTAGGGATTCGTGCGCACCATCACTTCCGCATCGTGCACGTCGAGCAGAGAGCGCTCGTGGACACGCACCGCGGTCAGCCATCCGACGTTGGTGTTGATCGGATCGGCGCGCGGCCCGACGTACATCACGACCGCCGCGATTCCTTCATATGCGATGTCATGGTCCGGGCCGGGCGGGACGTTCACCTTTCCCGCTTGCGTGATCCGGCCGTCCGTCAGCGCAGCGAGCGCGGCTGAATCGGTATTCTCACCAAGAATGACGACGAGCCCCATCCCGTCGCTGACGCGCTGCTTGAGCGCATCGAGATCGGGACCGGGCGACGGCAGCTTCTCCTGGTAGACGGCGCTTTTCGCGTCAGAAAGATTCGGCACCTGGACAGTGGCCGGATCGAGCTTCAGTCGATCGATAACCAGGTTCTCAGTGCCGGAGTAGAAGATTTGAAAGGGGTAGGCCGCGAAAGAAGATCCGCTTACCGAGAGGAACAGAATGAAAAAGGCGGCCAGAGCCGCTAGACGCTTACATCGTGAGTCCGCCAAATTGACACCGGCTTTTGTGTAGTTGCGCGCAAGAAATCGCGAACGCTTGCATGCGTCTGGCAAATCGCTTGCCGCCACTGGCGATTAGCGCGATCTTGTCTTGGAGACGCATACTTTCGTTCGCGGCGGCAGAGATAGTACATATTTTGTCTGCAACTTAACACCTGTTAGTTTGCCAAGGAGTGCAGTGAAATGGATGCAGTCGAAGCAATCCTGAAACGGCGCGTGCAGCGCTCATTTGCCGACCAGCCGGTCGAGCTCGAGAAGCTCAACATGATCGTCGAAGCGGGGCGGCATGCGATGAGCGCGCGCAATCTCCAGCCCTGGCAGTTCGTCATCGTGCGCGAGCGCGAGACGCTAAAGAAACTCGGCGAGCTGTGCACGACCGGGAAGTTCATCGGCGAAGCGCCGTCCGCGGTCGCGATCCTGAAAGATCTCGCGAACACGCGATGGGCCGACGTCGATTGCGCGCAGGCCGTGCAGAACATGGCCGATGCGGCATGGGCGCTGGGCCTGGGCACCTGCTGGGCCGGCAACTTCGATGCGGACAAGATCGTCCAGCTTCTTGGCGTGCCGGTAGAATGGGGCATCTTCACGGTGCTGCCATTTGGCTATGCGAACCCCGCCAAGCCGCCCGAAGCGCGGCCGCTCAAGTCGCGCAAGGAGATGGTTCATTACGAGCGCTACGGGAATCCGAAACCGTAGCTCGCGCGCATCCGCGGCAGGACGACTTCTGCTAGGATGCGACCATCACAAGCGCGAGGTAAATCGCCGATGATCAACCAGCAGCAACCTGCCGAGGCTCACGAGACGCTCAAGAAAAATTCCGACGCGATCTACCTGGACGTTCGCACCGAGGCGGAGTTCGCCGCCGGCCATCCTGAGGGCGCGATCAATATTCCAGTGGTGTTCATCAAGGGGCCGGGCCAGATGGAAGTGAATCCGGACTTCGTCGAAGTGGCGCAGAAGGTGCTGTCGAAGAACAAGAAGCTGGTCGTCGGATGCATGGCCGGTGGTAGATCGCAGCGCGCCTGCGAGATGCTCGAGGACGCAGGCTACACGGATTTGACCAACGTGACCGGCGGCTTCGGCGGCCAACGCGACGCCTCGGGCGCAGTGGTAGTAAAAGGCTGGCGCGACTCCGGCCTGCCGGTATCGACGGACATCAGCGGCAACTCATACCAGGTGCAGAGAAAGAAGGCTGGATTGTGAGGGTGCAGCGTTCGAAGCTTGCGGCGATCGCCGTTGCGAACATTCTTGCTAGTTTCCACCGCAGCACCCTCACCCGGCTGGCGCGGAAGTTGAACTCAGACATCTCAACTTCCGCGCCAGCCGGCCTCTCCCGCAAGCGGGCGAGGCAATACAAAGAAGCAGCGGAACACATATGGCAATACGACTGAATCGCATTTATACGCGGACCGGCGATAAGGGCACTACGGCGCTCGTCGGCGGAAGGCGCGTGCCGAAGGAAAGCCTGCGACTCGAATCCTACGGCACTATCGACGAACTCAACTCGATCGTCGGTATCGTGCGCACTTACCTGCCGAACTATGCCGCCGGCTTCGGCGATGACTTCCAGTGGTACTCAGAGGCGCTGCGGCGTATCCAGAACGAGCTCTTCGATGTCGGCTCGGAACTCGCCACTCCGCCCGACGGCGAGTACGAGGGCATGCATAAGATGAGCGACGGCGAGCCCGCTCTTCTCGAGGAAGAGATGGATCGCATGGAGAAGGAGCTCGAGCCGCTGAAATCGTTCACGCTGCCGGGCGGCGGCGTGCTCAATGCTTTTCTGCACCAGGCACGCACGGTATGCCGCCGCGCGGAGCGCGTATGCTGGCGGCTCAAGCGCGAGGAAGACATCAACGACAAGTTGATTGTCTATGTTAACCGCCTGAGCGATCACCTGTTCGTGCAATCGCGATGGGTCGCGAAACGTCTGGGCGAACCGGAATTTGTGTGGGATCGCGGCCTTCGTATCGATGAGATCAGGCGCGCAGCGAGAAGGGCAGGCGCGCCGCGCAAGGAGTCGAAATAAGCCATGGCATCGGACCCGACACTTTACCTAAGGCAGGCGCAAATTGGCCCGATGGCCAACTTCGTGTACCTCGTCGGCGACAGCGCCGCGCGCAAGCTCGCGGTGGTCGATCCGGCGTGGGACGTGACCGCGATCTGTGATTTCGCCGAGAAAGAAGGCTACGAGATCGACAAGATTCTGATCACGCACTATCACCCCGATCACCTGGGCGGTTCCATGATGGGGCAGACGATCGAGGGTGCGGCCGAGATGCTGAATCGGGTCAAGGCGAAGATCTACGTGAACAAGCACGAGGCCGAGGGCGTGAAGAAAGTCGCGGGCCTGGCGGATTCCGATCTCGTCAAGATGGACGCCGGCGATATCGCCAAGGTCGGCGACCTGGAAGTCAAGTTTCTGCACACTCCCGGTCATACTCCCGGGTCGCAATGCTTCCTCATCGACGGCAACCTGATCTCGGGCGATACGCTGTTCGTGAATTCATGCGGCCGCGTCGATTTGCCAGGCTCGGATCCCGAGGCGATGTATTACAGCCTGAACAACACGCTGAAGAGCCTCGACGACGAGACGGTCGTTTATCCCGGCCACGCATATTCGAACGAGCCCAACACGACGATCGCGAAACAGAAGCGTCACAACATGTACATGCGCTTCGAAACCCTCGACGATTTCCTCGACGCGATGGGCGTCGCGCGGCGCTGATCGCTGAAAATCCGAACAATCCCTCTCCCGTGGTATAACGGGAGAGGGGTTTTGGGAATTTTGTTGGGCGCTTGCGCGCTCGCGCTCAATCGTCGTCGTCGCGGAGTTTTGCCAGGACCGAAAGATCTTCGAGCGTGGTTGTGTCGCCGAGGGTTTCGTCGCCGGCGGCGATCTGGCGGAGTAGGCGGCGCATTATTTTGCCGCTTCTGGTTTTTGGCAGTGCGTCGGTGAAGCGGATGTCGTCGGGGCGGGCCAAGGCGCCGATCTCCTTGACCACGTGGGCGCGGAGTTCTTCGCGGAGCTTGTTGTCGCCTTTGCGGCCGCCTTCGAGCGTGACGAATGCGACGACAGCCTGGCCTTTCATATCGTCGGGACGGCCGACGCATGCGGCTTCTGCGACTGTGATATGCGAGACCAGCGCGCTTTCGATTTCCATCGTGCCGAGGCGGTGTCCCGAGACGTTGATGACGTCGTCGACGCGGCCCATGATCCAGAAGTAGCCGTCCTCGTCGCGGCGCGCGCCGTCGCCGGTGAAGTACACGCCTTCCATCTGGCTGAAATACTGCTGCTTGTAGCGCTCCGGATCGCGGAAGATCGTTCGCAGCATCCCGGGCCACGGCTTGCGCACGATCAGCAGGCCTCCCTGTTTGGCGCCAACGCTCTTGCCGTCGGGGGTGACGACATCGGCTGCGATTCCAGGCAGCGGCCGCGTCGCGGAGCCGGGCTTGGCCGCGATCGCACCGGGCATCGGCGAGATCATGATGCCTCCGGTTTCGGTCTGCCACCACGTATCGACGATCGGGCAGCGGTCGCCGCCGATCACCTTGCGATACCACATCCAGGCTTCGGGATTGATTGGCTCGCCGACCGAGCCGAGCAGGCGCAGGCTCGAGAGGTCGTGCTTCTTCACCCACGAATCGCCCCACTTGATAAAGGTGCGAATCGCGGTCGGCGCGGTGTAGAAAATGTTGACGCGGTACTTCTCGATTATCTGCCAGAAGCGATCATTCTCGGGAAAATTCGGCGCGCCTTCGTACATCAGAACCGTCGCGCCCGCGGCGAGCGGTCCGTACACGGTATAGCTGTGACCGGTGACCCAGCCGATGTCCGCCGTGCACCAATAGATGTCGTCGTCCTTCATGTCGAACACCCAGCGCATCGTCATCAGCGTGTGCGTCAGGTATCCGCCGGTTGAATGGAGCACGCCCTTGGGCTTGCCCGTGGTGCCGGAGGTGTAGAGCGTGAACAGCGGATGCTCGCTGTCGAGCTGTGCGGCCTCGCACTTGGGGCTCTGCTTGGGAACGACTTCGTCCCACCATTCGTCGCGCCCCTTGCGCATATCGACGTGACTGCCGGTGCGCTTGAGCACTAACACTTTGTGAACAGACGGGCATTTCTTCAGCGCTTCGTCGACGTTGTGCTTGAGCTCGACGATCTGCCCGCGACGCCATCCGCCGTCGGCCGTGATGCAGACCTTGGCCTCGGCGTCGTTGATTCGATCGGCGAGCGCCTCCGACGAGAAGCCGCCGAATACGACCGAGTGAATTGCGCCGATTCGCGCGCACGCGAGCATCGCAATCGCGGCCTCGGGCAATAGCGGCATGTATATCGCAACGCGGTCGCCTTCCTTCACGCCGAGCGATTTGAGCGCGTTGGCGGCGCGGCCGACTTCCTCAGCCAGCATCTGGTAGGTGTAGACGCGCGAGTCGCCGGGCTCGCCTTCCCAGATGAGCGCCGCCTTGTTGCGGCGCGGCCCCTTGAGATGGCGATCGAGGCAATTGTAGGCGGCGTTGATCGTCCCGCCGAGGAACCATTTGGCGAACGGAAATTTCCATTCGAGCACCTGGCCGAATGGCTTGAACCAGTCGAGATTCTTCGCGCATTCGGACCAGAAGCCTTCCGGATCCTGGTCGGCGCGCTTGTAGAGCGCTTCGTATTCGTCCTTGCTCTTCACCCACGCGGCGGCGGAAAACTCGGCCGATGGCGCGAACTTGCGCGATTCGTTGAGCGTGACGTCGAGATGCGTGCTTTCGTTCGAGGCCATCGTGACTAAATCCTCCCGCGCGCTTCCCGCGTCTTGAGGCTCAGATACAAAGAAGCCGCATCGCCATTCTCACGCCGATTCGAGCGAATTTCACGCAGATGATCGAGCAGCTCCGCTTCGATCGATGGGGTCAGCTCGGCGGCGAGTTCCGAGGCGCGCGCGGCCCACTTGAGCGCGATGCGGCCTTCGAGGCCGCCGAAATCGTCGAAGAACCATGCGCAGCTCGTGAGCGAGGCGTAGCCTGCCCGCACCATCTCGAACATTCTCAGCAGGCGCTCGCGATTTACCTCGTCGCCGACGCCGAAGCGGGTGAAGAATTCCTCATGCACCGCCGCGTTGTCGTCGATTAGCAGGCGGACGGCGCCGTCGAGCGCCTCGTGATGGCGATCCTTGAGGAGCGGCGCGGCGAAGCGATCGTAAACCGCTTCGACGTGGTTCTTCACGAACTCCATCGCGCCACGAAACGGTGTGCGCCATTCCTGGCTCGAGGTTGGATCGAGACGGCATCCGCAGTTCGAGCGCCAACGCTCGATTCCATGCGGACAGCTCCACGAGCTCGCGGTCGGCAGCGAGAAGGCGCCGCGCGGCGCATGCGAGGCGAGATAGTTAGCGCAATTGGTTACGACGACATCCTCGCGCCGCTCGAGCATGATAAGCGCGCGTGCGAGCTCGGCTGCGCCGCTCTTTTTGTGATGGCCAAAGGTCTCGCCGTCGGTCGCGAGCATCAGTGCTTCACCCGGCGCGAAGCTGAGCGCGGTGTTGACGATCCATTCCGCGAGGCGGCCGCCATCCAACAGGCCTTCGGCGAACGAAACTGACGACGACAGATGGGTATCGAATCGAAAAACCGCGAGGCTATGCGTGCCGTTGCTCCACGCGAAGGGACCGGCCTGACGAGTATCGGCGCCGGGACCGCTGTAGCGGCCCTGCTCGGCGGAGAGGATCACGAACTTCATTCCGGCAGCGACGACCGAGGCGAGCGTGTCGTCATCGGCGGCGCATTCGGGCAGCCAAATGCCCTCGGGCTTGCGGCCGAAGCGGTAGACGAAATCCTCGATGCCCCACTGGATCTGCAGCTCGCGATCGCGCGGCGTGAGCATCGGCATGATCGCATGCGAGTACGGCTGCGCGATTGCGTTGCCGCGGCCCGCGTGGCGCTCGGCGGAGATCTGGTCGCCGCGGCGCATCGCCCGGTATGCGGGCTTGCCATGATGCTCGAGCCATCCGGCGAGCGTCGGGCCGAAGTCGAAGTTAAGCGCCTCGTAGTTATTGCGGACGTGGACGACCGTACCCTCCATCGTATGGGCATGGGCGTTCGCCGTGTAGCATTCGCTCAGGATGCGCTCGTTCCAGTTCTGGAAGGGCGCGGCGCCGCCTTCGGGCGCGATAATCCCGGTCCACGGACTTTCGCGCGGCGGCTGATAAAAATGACCGTGAATTATGACGTATCGGGGTTCTGTCATGTGATGGTACTTAGCGCTTTCAGACGGACAGTCCCAAGACCGTCCATCCGATTTCATTAACAGATTTTATCCACAAGGCATCGCGACATTAGCCGCCAAGTCTTTTCGCCGATGAGGAGCGCAGCATTGCAGCCATCTATCGAAATGCCCGCCCGAGCAACTTCCCTTCCCGTGCGGGAAGGGAAAGAGGGTTAGGTTGTCTTTTCGCTCGCAGCCAAATCAAAAAAACGACCTAACCCCTATCCCCTTCCCGCACGGGAAGGGGGACCGGAGGCATCGCTTCGCAGCCGGGTGCGCTCTTCCCGCTAGGCGCAGGCGGCGCGGAAGGAGCCCCGGATTGCCGGTTCGCCTTTCTGATTGGTGACGATCAGATCGCCTTCGATCTGCTTCTCGCCGTCCTTCTCGAGCTTGCTCGTGATCTTGCCCGTGCAGGTCACGACGTCACCCGGCCATACGCGCGTGGCGAAGCGGACCTTGTACTGGCGCACGTTGCCGATCCCGACGTAGTCAGTGACCGCCTTGGAGAGCAGTCCCGCCGTGAACATCCCCTGCGCGAATACGGTCGGGATTCCGGCCGCCTCAACGAAGGTCTGATCGTAATGAAGCGGAACGAAATCGCCCGAAGCGCCGGCATAGCGCACGAAGTCGGGACGCGTCACGCCTTCGATCACCAGCTTGGGAATCTCGTCACCGACCTTGAGTGAATCGTATTTCAGCTTTGCTGCCATGATATTTCTCCGTAAATCGATGCGCGCGTTACGCCTTCACCGCCTGGCCGGTTTCGATAAGCGTCGAGCGGGACAGTGCGACCTTCTCGCCCTTCTGATTGGTGTACTCGGTTTCGGTGACGAGGAACGTCATCTTGCCGCCGCGTCCGCCTTCCTTCTCGTAAAAGTCGGAAACCTTGGTAACGCCAGTCAGAGTATCGCCGACGAAGATCGGCTTGAAGAACTCGAACTCCTGCTCGCCATGGAGGATACGGCGCAGATCGAAGCCGCCAAAACCGGGACTCGAGGTTTCGTCGGTCCAGAACGCGCTGGTCTGAAGGAAGGTCACAGGGACGGGAATTCCGCCGAGTTCCTTCTTGGCCGCATCCTGGTCGAAGTAAACGGCGCTGGGATCTTTGATCGCGCGGGCAAACTCGCGCACCTTGCTCCAGTCAACGTGCATCTTGAAGGGTTTGCCGGTCTTACCGATAACGCTTTTATCGGGCATCGAATCTCTCCTGGTTCAGTTCACGTTCTACGTGCGATACTTGTCGCTTATAGACGCTCTATAATGCTTACTAACGCAACCACTCTAGATCAGTAACACGACCATAATCGCCGGACAAGGATTCCTACTCGATCGCGCGCGGGGCTTGGCCTCCGTCGACGATTAGGAGCGCGCCGGATACGTAGCTCGATGCGTCCGAGGCGAGGAAGAGGCAGGGATAGGCGATTTCCTCGACGCGGCCGAAGCGCTGTAGGGCGCGCGATTTTCTCACGGCTTCCTTCACTTCTGGGTTCGGCCAGACGCGTGGGGCGGCGCCTTCGGTATCGATCGGACCCGGCGCAATACAGTTGACGCGGATTCCAAATTCGCCGAACTCGCCCGCATGCGAGGTCGTCAGGTTGATAACGCCGGCCTTCGATGCGCCGTAGGGGAGCATCGTCGGCGAACCGTGTACGCCCGCGGTTGACGAGATGTTGATGATTGATCCGGGTGACTTTTGCGCGAGGAACTGGCGCGCGGCCGCCTTGGTACAAAAGAACACGCCGTCGAGATTGATTCCGACCACGGCGCGCCATCCATTGGGCGACAGGTTGAGGCTCGGCGTGGTGATACTCGCGCCGTGATTGTTGATCAGCACATCGAGGCGGCCGAAATGCTTGACGGCCTCCGCCACCATCGCATCGCATTGTGCGGCATCGCGGACGTCTACCTTGGCGATTTCGCACTTGCCGCCGTTCTTGCGAATCTCGTCGCGCACGCGGCTGAGGTTTTCTACGTTGCGGCTCGCGATCAGAACCGGCGCGCCGCGCATCGCGAATTCTTTTGCGATCGATTCGCCGATGCCGGTGCCGCCGCCGGTGACGATCGTGACTTTGCCTTCAACGCTGAATGGATCCTTCAAGGTAGAACTTCCTCCGTAGCTGGAAATGCGAGCGCTGCATGAGCGGCGCCACGCGGTCGAATGGCAGGATGAAATTGTGCCGTTCGCCGATCGGAAATATATCGCACGGCCCGCGACAGAGAAGAAGAGGCGTGCGATTCAGATGGGCTAGAATGCGGGAAGCGGGACCCGGGCGCGGCTGCGCCGGCGGCTCATGCCTTTCTCACGGGGCGTGATCTTGAGCCGCAGATGGGGTGTCACGCGGCTCTCGACGTCGCCGCGCACGCGATGCTTCCACATGACCATGCGGCGGCGCAGGACCGACGGGTTGATCCCGAGCGCGTCGCACACGGTATCGAAGCTGAATGCGTGCCCAGCACGCGCGCCCGCCATGATCCACCGCTCAGCATCGACGTAGAGCAGGCGCTTTCGAGTGCTGCGCGATAAAACGCCTTGTTGATAGACGTTGATCGCATCGGCGAGCAGAGCCAGCATCAGGCGCTGCTCACCGCTCAGGCGATGGCCTCCCGAGGTGTCGTAATACTGGCACGGCAGGATCTGATGGAGCCCGACGAAGTTTTCTACGGCGTTATCCGGGGTTCCGAAAGCTGCGCCCATTCTCGCTATCCGACAGGGACACCAAAACCCGGCAGTCGAGGCCCACACCTCAAGCTCCGGGTACCATCACCCGCGATGGAATCGTCCCATTTCGTGAAGCAAAACAATCGGCAGCGAAGAATAGTTCCCAAATCGCAACATTTTTTTCGCAATCGCTAAACTTTGGTGACTTGGCGCGCTCAGCGCGCCTCTGAATCCCTCCCGATGGTCAGGGGGAGGGATTTCAGAGGGAACGGGAAGTTTGCCTGGAGACCTGTTCAGGTCGAAAGCCGGTGGACGAGATCCACCAGGGCTGGATTCAGATGGCGGCGTATTTCGACGGCTTCCGGCAGGGGAACGCGAATCATGTCGCCGCGTTCTTCGCCGATTAGAGATGGAACCGCGCCGTCGAGGATCGCTTGTACGGCTTCCGCGCCCATCCTGCTGGCGAGCAGGCGATCGCGTGCCGTCGGAGCGCCGCCGCGCTGGACGTGGCCGAGTACCACGACGCGGGCCTGCGTGCCGAGCCGGGCCGTGAGCGCATCGGCGACCGGGATAACGCCGCCTGTGCGTGGGCCTTCAGACACGATGATGATCGACGAGCGCTTGCCGCCCCGATGGCTCTCCTCGACGCGATTGCAAATCTCTTCGATCGCCGGTGGGAACTCCGGGACGATTACCGCTTCGGCGCCCGCCCCGATCGCAACCGCAAGCGCGATAAAGCCCGAGTCGCGGCCCATCACTTCGACGCAGAACACCCGCTCATACGCAAATGCGGTGTCGCGGATTCGATCGATCGCCTCAAGCGCCGTGTTCACCGCGGTATCGAAGCCGATCGCATATTCGCTGGCCGGGATATCGTTATCTATCGAAGCCGGGATCACATAAACCGGCAGGTCGGTTTCCTGCGCGAGCAGGGTCGCGCCGCGCATCGAGCCTTCACCGCCGATTACGACGAGCGCGTCGATCTCGCGGCGTCTCAGGTTGCGCGCGGCGAGCCCGCGTCCGGCCGCGGTGCGGAATTCATCTGATCGCGACGTTTCGAGAAACGTTCCGCCGCGCTGGATAATATTGGCGACGGCGCGCCCCGCGAGAGGCTCGGCTACGTCACGGATCAGCCCATCGTAGCCGCGGCGAAAGCCCGTCACGGCCATTCCCGCCGTTGAGGCGCATCGCACCACCGCGCGAATCGCGGCGTTCATCCCGGGCGCATCGCCACCCGCCGTCAACACGCCGATATGGCGCGGAGCGGATCGCCCCGTCGTCACTATCATTCGTTCAATTTCGGGTTGAGAGTCGTTACCCATCTCTCGGAGGGACTAAAACACGTCCCACCGATCAATCTAACGAGGTGGTCGACCAGAACCAACTCGGAGGCTCGTTGCGCAGTGCAATCCTCACGGAGCGCCGGCGCCCAGACGCACCAGCGCGTTGCGCGCTTCTTCGATGGCACCCGGTGCCGAGGCGTCGCTGCTCGAGGCAGCCGCGCGGTAATGCTCGACGGCGCTATCGCGATTTCCCATCGCCTCGTAGGCGCGGGCGACGTTAATTTCAGCTTTGGGATCGGCTGGGCAGGCGGACAGCGCGTCCTTGTAGTATGCAAGGGCCTTTTCATACGAACCGGCCGCATAATCCGAGCCACCGTGCTGCGTCGCGGCCTGCTCGGTTGCGCGATCGCAGCCCCCGGGGGCAGATGGGAGCCCGGGCGTGTATGATGGCGCCTGCTGCTTCAGCGACTCGATCTCCTGCTGCTGCTGTTCGATCTGCTGCTGTTGTTGCTGGACCTGCTGCTGTTGGGCCTTGAGCGTCGCGTCGCCACATCCGGAAAGCGCGACAGTCAGGAAAATCGCAACGGTTGAGAGAGCTGCCAAGGGTGCGATCAAGTTCCGCATGAGGTCCTAATACTGGCGGAAGAACCTTTCATGTCAATGCTCTCGCTCTTGCGAGACACGCGACTTTTCATCAAAACGGTACGCATGTTGGGAAAAGCCAAAACCCTCGGATTCGCACTTATCGCCGCAACTCTCGCCGTGATTCCCCCGGCGTGGGCTGCCAACGTCAAGCCTACGATGAGCGCGGCGCGCGCGCTGCAACTGCTGCTCGACGGCAATCAGCGCTTCATTGCGGGCCGGTTGGATCATCCGGATCAGTCGCGGGAACGGCGCGAGGAAGTCGCCAAGGGGCAGCATCCCTTCGCTTCGGTGCTGTCGTGCTCGGACTCGCGCGTGCCGCCGGAGGTTATCTTCGATCAGGGCCTCGGCGATCTATTCGTGGTCCGTGTGGCCGGCAACGTCGCCACCGATATTACGATTCAGAGCCTCGATTACTCGGTGAAGCATCTCGGCGTGCGGGTCGTGATGATCCTCGGCCACACCGAGTGCGGCGCTGTGAAGGCTGCCATTCTGGGGCATGACGAGGAAGGCGACGTCGGCCCGCTGCTTAGCGAACTCAAGCCTGCAGTTGCCGACAGCAAGGGTCAGCCGGGTGATCCGGTCACGAACGCGGTCCGCGAAAACGTTAAGCTTGTAATGCAGAAGCTCGAGGAATCGCCCGAGTTGTCCGCGATGGTCAAGACCGGCGAACTCCGGATCATCGGCGGCGTGTACAATCTCAAGACCGGAAAAATCGATATTCTTTGATGATAGAATTGTCTGATGTCCGCTGAAATTGAAGCGCGCGTCGCCGCGCGTGAGCAAATAACCGCATCCGGGGCGCTGACACTACTGCGCGAGGGCAACGCGCGCTTCGCCGCGGGAGTGCCGCGTCATCCCAGTCAGAGTATGGAGCGCCGCGAGAGTTTGATTGGCGGGCAGATGCCTTTTGCCGCGATCCTGGGATGCTCGGATTCGCGCGTGCCGCCGGAGCTGGTGTTCGATCGCGGCCTTGGCGATCTGTTCTCGGTGCGCAACGGCGGCAACCTCGCCGGGCGTATCGCGGTCGAGAGTCTGGCGTTTGCAGTATCGAACTGGCACGTCCCACTGATCGTCGTGCTCGGGCATCTGCGCTGCGGAGCAATCACCGCGGCCTTCAATGATCAAAACGAAAGCCATCCCGACAGCCTCCTTGGCCTGCTCGCCCCCGCGATCGAAGCTTCGCGCGGCCTTTCAGGCGATCCAGTAACCAACGCCGTCCGCGAAAACGTCAAGCGCTTTGTCGCCAAGCTCGAAGCATCCAGGGAGATCCGCGACGCAGCGCGGAATCACCCGCTAGAGATCGTGGGAGCGATCTACGATTCGAAAACCGGTCTCGTCGAAGAGCTCGGCTGACGCGGCTCACTGACCCGTTGCCGACTTGACGATCACGCCGGTGAAGCCGGTGGCCTGGTGGCCGTCTTCGGTTGTGACCGTCAGCGAGACGACGTAGGTGCCGGGGTTCAGGAAGGTATGAAAGAGCATCGTGGGCGGCAACGTCGAGACCTGGCCGTCGCCGAAGTTCCATCGATAGCTGTTGAAGACCGCTTCGGGATCGCTGCTCGCGACCAGGAAACCAACGAACAGCGGCGCCGTTCCATAGGCTGGCGCCGCGGCTACTGTGATCTGCGGAAGACGCGGGATCTCGACGCGCGCTATTCCGGGTGACGAAGATCCCATCGGCGACGGCATCGCCTCGTTTTCCTGCGCGAAGCCTGCAACAGCGAATAACAGGGTTATCGCGACAGCCACGACCGCTCCACGAAACGCGGAGCATCCCTCGGAAACCCCTCTCCCTGACCAGGGAGAGGTCGGCGACGCGCAGCGGCGCCGGGCGTGGGTTGCCCGAACTTCTGCATCTTTGGAGCGCGAAAAGCAGAAGCGGAATGCCCTCGCCCTTAACCTCTCCCTGGTCAGGGAGAGGGGATTAATGCAGGGAGAGGGGAGACTCGATGAAGAGCCGCGAGTCGATGGAACGGCGAGCGGATCGCGCATTGCTACTTATACTGCCGGCCCGACAACTACGCCATCACGATGCCGCCGTCGGGATGCAGTAGCGAGCCCGTGTAGTAGCGGCCTTCTTCGCAGGCCAGGAACAGCGCAGTATTGGCGACGTCGACGGGCTCGCCCATCTTCCTCATCGGCACGCGCTGCAGCAGCATTTCGGTCATACCCAAATCCTGGAGGTTCGCCGTCATCGGGGTTTTGATGAAGCCCGGTCCGATCGCGTTGGCGGTGATATTGTGCGCGGCGAGCTCCATCGCGAGTACCTTCGTCAGCATCCAGACTCCCGCCTTGCTGACCGAGTACTCGCCGACGCCGGGAGTCGGCAGCCGCGCCGCGCCTGACGCGATATTGATGATCCTGCCGCCCTTGCCGGCTTTGATCATCGCCTTGGCGCAGGCTCGATCGGTCAGGAATACGCCGTTCAGGTTGACGTCGAGCACGCGTTTCCAGTTGGCAAACGATTTATCCGCGAGTGGGACGGCATCCGGCTGCCCCTCTTCGCCGTAGTGAGCGTGTGAAATGCCGGCCGCGGCGACGACGATATCGACACCGCCCATCTCCTTGACCATCCGCTCGACCATTGCGTTGGACTGCGCCTCGTCGCTGGTATCGACCTGATGCGCGATCGCTTTGCGCCCGAGCTTGACGACGGCGGCGGCGGTTTCCTCGGCAGCCTGGAGATGACGATCGGCGACGAAGATGTTGGCGCCTTCTTCGGCGAATCGAATCGCGGTGGCGCGGCCGATCCCGCTCGCGCCGCCCGTGATCAGTGCATTCTTGTTTTCGAGTCTGAGAGCCATTGAATCACTCCTGGCCTCGCTTGCAGCGAGCGCTCACCTTGATGGTCGCTTGTTATCACGCAGCGCCGCGGCTCCGCCAGCGCGATTAGCCCGATGCGCCTGTCCTCGCGATCGCGGCTTCATTAGAATGCCGCTCCATGGCGTTTGAGCAAGCGGCTACCGTTGATACGGAGCCGACCCACAAGTTTGTCGAAGTCGATGGCCTGAAGCTTCACTACCTGGACTGGGGCGGCGATCCCGCAAAGCACACCTTTCTTCTTTTGCACGGCGGCGGTGCGCATACGCATTGGTGGGACGGCGTCGCGCCTCTGCTGACACCTTGTGGCAGGGTGATCGCGCTCGATTTTCGCGGACACGGTGAAAGCGAATGGCCGCAGCCGCCCGTGTACGGACCTCCAGCCTACGTGCGCGATGTCGTTGCGGTTATCAAAGAGCTCGGTACCAAGGTCGTGCTCGTTGGGCATTCGATGGGCGGTGCGGTGTCGCAATGGGTCGCCGTGCTGCATCCGGAGCTGCTCGCGGCGCTGGTCATCGTCGATGCGCCGCATGGGCCGCCCCCTCTCTTTCGCCGGTTGATGTGGCGATGGCGCCGGCGCTCGCAAGGCGGCAAGCGCCCCGAGCTCAAATCGAGCGCCGATATTATCCGCAAGTTCCGCCTGAGTCCGCCCGACACTTACATGTCGAAACAGGACATCGAGCGGCTCGCGCTGCACGGCGCGATGCAACTGCCGAGCGGCAACTGGGCGTTCCGCTTCGACCCCGAGACGCGGGCGTGGCGCAAAGGCGGCAACAAGATGAGCAAGCCCAAGCTCAAGCTGCTCAAGATGCCAGTGTTGATTCTGCGCGGCGATCGCAGCACGCTCGTTAGCCCATGGCACGCCCGCCAGATGCATCGCAAGATCAAGCATTCGGTGTTCAAGGAAGTGCCGCGCGCATATCATCACGTGCCGCTCGACAATCCCGCAGGCACGGCGAAGGAAATAATCGAGTTTGTCGAGCGGTAGTAGGGCGGCGTCAGGCGGCGCCGAGATGGCGTCGGAGGAACGCGAGGCACTTCTGCCACGAATCCAGATTGGCGATGTGATTGTTCTCCGGCGCGCCGCCGAGCGCCATCGGCGTCTTCACCACGGGATGGAAGATCTCGCTGATCGTGGGCGAATACGGGAACCGGATGAAGTGCCCGGCGCCCGCGTAGCTGATGTGCTCATAGGGATGCTTGAAGTCGCGCGCGATCAGCCGCTGTATCGCGAGATCGGCGAGATTCAGCGACGGCCACATCTGATCGTCAGTGCCTGAGAACATCAGAATCGGGCCGTTGATGTTTTCGACGGCGATCGCCGCGTAATCGAGTTCAGCGGGATCCGTCATTTGGCTGAGGAATGTCGGGGTTAGTGCCACTGGTTTCTTGTCCCACGCGCTCAGATCAGTCGGCTCCGTTCGCACAAACCGAATCGGATTCTTGCGATAGGTCCATGCTGATCCAGCCGGTCCGCCCGTCGTTTTGATTCCCGCCCATCCGACGCCGCTTGGAACATACCCGACCACTGCGGTGATCTCGGGAAACGTTGCGCCGAGCAACAAGGCCAGCTCGCCGCCGCGCGACGCACCGATAACCGCGAGAGGACCCGGCCTGACTGCGCGATGCTTTCGCATCCAGCCGATGGCCCGTTCGAAGTACTCGAGCGGAATCTCGGCGAGATCCTGGGGCAGACCCGGCATCGCAAAGTAGGCGAGCGAGAGCACCGCGAACCCCTGGCTTGCGAGCAACGCCGGATGTTCGATCGACATGCCGCCGCCCGAGCCGCCGAGCAGGATGATACCGGGACGCCGCTCGCTCGCGTGATGGAAAAACGCCCCGACAAGGCTTGGGTCATCAAGGTCACCGCGAACAATATGGTCGGCAAGAAAACGGCGCGTCAGTTGGATTCTCGCGGTGGGTTTGCCATCGAGTTCGGCAGCGATCGTTACGACGACCGGATCGGGATTGGTCTTGACGAACGGCCCGCGCGTTTCGACCGCCGGATCAAGCTGCATCGACCAGAACAGTCCCATCGCATCGGCAACGCGATACGTCCCCCCGCTCGGCGCTGCAAGCGCCAAATCGACCTGCCCCTGAGGATTCGTCGTGAACTCCGCAAACGACTCCCAGTGATGACCGAGATCGTCACGAACCGTCGCGCGTATCACGACGACTCGCGACGCAGGAAAATCAACCAGCCTTAACGTCGTAAGAGCGCGATCGTAGAGTGCATCAATGGGCGCGGCTTCAATGCGCATCCATCGCGACTATCAGCATAAACCGCAGGCGTCAAAGCACTCACCACAAAGGCTCGAAGCCACTAAGTAAAACCGTTTTTTTTGTGTCTTCGTGTCATTGTGCCGATATTCTTCGTGTCTTCGTGGTGATCTTTTGCTGTCTCCTTTCTTCTCTCCTCGCCACCTTGCTGACTTGCCAGTTGTGATGATATTCTCTCCATTCTGAGTGGGCTTGTGCCCACTTTTTTGTTGGTGTCGTTCAAAGGCCTCGCGAGAACTGATCGCCGTGCGGCGCGGCCGGTTACCGGACAAAGTGCAGGAGGTGGGTGCCGATGATGGTGTTGGCGCTTCATCCGGTGGCGCGGAAAGTGGTCGAGCTGCTCGAGCCGCATATCGAGCGCCACGGCTTCGAGCTGGTGGCGATCGAATATCGGCCCGGCACGCGCAACTCGCTATTGCGCCTCCTGGTCGACAAGCCCGGCGGCGGAATCGGGCTCAGCGACCTTGAGAAATTGACGCCGGTGCTGAGCGATTTGCTCGATGTGTATGACCCGGTCGAGGGCCGGTACATGTTGGAGATCGCCTCGCCGGGCGTGAATCGGCCCCTGCGCAAGCTCGAGCATTTCGAGGCGTGCAAGGGCGAGAAGGTGAAGATCAAGACGCATCGGGCGCACGACGGGCAGAAGGCGTTCTTGGGTCGGTTGCTCGCGGTGTCCGAGAAAGGGATCGAAATCGACGACGAGTCGAGCCATCGCCAGTTTGCGCTCGACTTCGACGACATGAAGGAAGCGAATTACGAGTACGACTTTGATCAGGAAAAAGCGCGCGGCTGACATGAGCAGTCAGTCAGGACGGCGCCGCAACAGGTGCGGCGCGAGCGTGATAACGCTCTCTATCGAAGACGCGCGGGAGAAATCGCGCGTCGGGGAGACAAAATGCAAGTCGATCTGAACCGGGTTATCGAACAGGTTTCCAAAGAGAAGGGCATCGACAAGTCGATCGTCATCAACGCGGTCGAAGAGATGATGCATTCGGCGGCGCGGCGCACTTTCGGCCCCGACCGCAACATCGAGTCGCGCTTCAATCCCGAGCTCGGCGAAATCGAACTATTCGAGATCAAAACCGTCGTCGAGACCGTCGCCAATCCGATGGCCGAGGCGACCGTCGACGAGGCGCGCGCCAAGTACGACCCCGATGCGCAGGCCGGCGACGAAATCCTGATCAAGCTCGATACCGCGACGATGGGCCGTATCGCCGCCCAAGCCGCCAAGCAGAACCTCATCCAGCATATCCGCGACGCCGAGCGCAAACAGATCTTCAACGAGTTCAAGGATCGCAAGAGCGAAGTCGTCTCGGGCATCGTGCAGCGCTTCGAGCGCAAGAACATGATCGTTAACCTCGGCCGCACCGAGGCGATCCTGCCCGAGAAGGAGCAAATCCCGCACGAGCGTTATCGCCAGGGCGATCGTATCCGCGCGCTAATCCTCGACGTCGATCTTTCAGAGAAGGGCCTCGCGATCATCTTGTCGCGCACCTCGAACGACTTCCTGATGAAGCTCTTCGAGCAGGAAGTGCCGGAGATTTACGAAGGTATCGTCGAGATTCGCCAGAGCGCGCGCGAGCCGGGCGGACGTGCCAAGGTTGCGGTGTATTCGAAAGACAGCGACGTCGATCCGGTCGGCGCATGCGTCGGCATGAAGGGCACGCGTGTGCAGTCGGTCGTGCAGGAACTGCGCGGCGAGAAAATCGATATCGTGCCGTGGACCGACGATCAGGCTGAGCTTGTTTGCCGTGCGCTCGCGCCCGCGAAAGTTTCGAAAGTCATTATCGACGAGGATGAGCACGGCATGGAAGTGATCGTCCCCGACGATCAGCTGTCGCTTGCGATCGGCAAGCGTGGCCAGAACGTGCGCCTCGCCCATCGGCTTACAGGATGGAAACTCGACGTGCGCAGCGAGGCTGAGGCCGAAGAAGAAGCGCGCGCCGCGCGTGCCTCGCTCAACGCGATCCCGGGTATCGGCGATATCAACGCCGAGTTGCTCTACCAGTGGGGATTCCGCTCGGCGGAGCAGCTTGCCGAGACTGAGGAAGCAACCTTCGATGTCGAAGGCATCAGCGCCGATCGCGCTTGCCAGATAATCCAGGCCGCGCGCGATCACGTCGCGAAGAAGCGCGCTGACGCTGCCGCCAAGGCGGCGTCCGCGGAACCGGACGTCGAAGTAGAAGCCGAAGCGGTGACTGAGGCCGAAGAATTGATCGCCACCGAGGCCGAAGGCGCGGAAGTTCCGGCCCAGGAAGCGGCTGAACCCGCTGCCGATGCCGAGGGAAAGTCATAGGCCCGAGCGCACCTGTATCGGGTGCATGAAGAAGGCGCCGAAAGACACGATGATAAGGTTGGCTGTTAACAATGACCTCGTGGTTCCCGATTTCGATTTGCAAGCGCCCGGACGCGGCGCTTATCTGCATCGAAGTGTGGAATGCCTCGAGCGTTTTGTGGCATCCAAAGTAAAGGAATTTCGATCGCTCAGACGCAGAATCGAACGCAGCGATCGAGTTGAGATAGCAAGGATCGTAAAACAGCGGCTGGATAGAGAATCACAGGTCGAATAGTATAGATAAGATGGCGCGAAAGCGGATTAAGACTCTCGCTACTGATTGGGGACTCCCGGTCGAGGAACTCCTCGCCGCGGCGTCTCGCCTCAAGCTCGGTCATGCCCACTCCGAGTCGAGCTTGCTATCGCCTGAAGAAGCCGATCGGCTGAAGGGCGACCTCGACGAGCAGGCCCATCGCGCGACGATCCTGCGTCGCGAAACCGTGCTCGAAACGAGCGCAGGCAAGGTCGTCGAAAAACGTCTCAACGCGACCGTCATGCGGCGGCGTCACGCCGAAGGCGCGCCGCAATCAAACGGCGAGCCGTTCCATTTCGAAGTCGAGAAGACCGACGAGCCTTTCGTGTCGCCGTTCCTCGCTGACGAACCGGCTGCGCCCGAAACGCCAATGTTCATGGAGCCGGAATCCACTGTTCCAGAGCTGCCATCAGTCGAACCGCCACCTGTAATCGAGGAAGCGAAACCTGTCGAAGCCGTACATATATCCCAACCCGAGCCCACGTCGCCCGCACCAGAACCTGAGCCCGAAACTGTGAGTATGGAAGAGGTAATGCGCCAGGCCGACGTGCTCGAGCCGTTCAAGGATTTCAAGGAGCCGCCCGAAGAAGAGCTGCCGCCGCCGGTCGAGGTCAAGGCGACTGAAGTTCAGGCCGCGCCGCCATCGCCTCCTCCTCCGCCGAAGCCCGAGGCTCCGCCGGAGCGTCCCGCGGGTGCGCGAATCGGTTTCCGCACCGACAACGTTCGCTCCATTCAGCGCGAGGCTATCAATCTGACCAAGGGCGCGCAGCAAGGACCGTCGCTCGACGATGGTCAGCGCGGACCCAAGGTCCTCGGCAAGATCGATCTGCGTCCAAAGACTCCTGTGCGTCCTGCGACTCCTCCGGGACGTCCGGCGACGCCTGCGCGTCCGACGGGAAGATTCGCGCCGCCCTCGCAACCGCAAACTCCGCCGCAGGACGGGATGCCCGTGCCGCCCGATCAGCAGGCCAAGCCGGGAGCGGGTGGACGCGGTCTCAAGAAGAAGAAAGTTGTCAAGAAGGGCACCGTCGATCTCGCGGCTGAGCGCGAGATGCGCGGGCTGCGCGTGCCGAAGAAGCGGCGTGCACTGCCCGGCAAGGAACAGCGCAAGACTGAGATCACGACGCCGAAAGCCTCCAAGCGCGTCGTCCGTATTACCGAGGGCGTGACCGTCGGCGATCTCGGCCGCAACATGGGCGTCAAGGCCGGCGACCTCATCAAGAAGTTGATGGAAATGGGCCAGATGGCCACCCTCAACCAGGTGCTCGACGTCGATACCGCGACGCTGCTGGCCGGCGAATTCGGTTACAGCGTTGAGAATGTTTCCTTCGATGCCGAATCGGCAATCGAAGAAGCGCCCGAGCTGGAGGCCGGCGAAGCGCTGCCTCGTCCGCCCGTCGTCACCGTGATGGGTCACGTCGATCACGGCAAAACGTCGCTGCTCGACGCGATTCGCCAGACCAACGTGACGGCCAAAGAGTTCGGCGGAATCACGCAGCACATCGGCGCGTACACCGTTGAGATCAACGGGCGCAAGATCGCGTTCGTCGACACTCCCGGTCACGAGGCGTTCACTGCAATGCGCGCGCGCGGCGCCAAGGTCACCGATATCGTTGTGCTCGTCGTCGCCGCCAACGAAGGCGTGATGCCGCAGACGGTCGAGGCCGTCAATCACGCACGCGCCGCGGAAGTTCCGATCATCGTCGCGGTCAACAAGATGGATCTGCCTGATGCGAATATCGATCGCACTAAGCAGCGCCTCACCGAAATCGGGCTCGTGCCCGAAGACTACGGTGGCGAGACGATTACGGTCCCCGTCTCCGCCCGCACGGGCGACGGAATCGACAAGCTGCTCGAAATGATCCTGCTCCAGGCCGACGTGATGGAGCTGAAGGCGAATCCGGATCGCCCCGCGCGCGGTATCGTTGTCGAATCGCAGCTCGACCGCGGCCGCGGCCCGGTTGCCACCGTGCTCATCCAGGAAGGCACGCTCCATCAGGGCGATCCGTTCGTATGCGGCGTCACCTACGGCCGCGTGCGCGCGATGCAAAATCATCTCGGCCAGCGCATGACCGAGGCCGGGCCTTCGACTCCGGTCGAGATCTTCGGCCTCTCGAGCGTGCCTGAACCCGGCACGACGTTTACCGCCGTCGCCGAGGAATCCAAGGCGCGCCAGGTCGCCGAGTATCGGCGCTCCAAGCAGCGCGAGGGCGAGCTCGCCAAGTCGAGCCGTATCTCGCTCGAAGATCTGAGCCAGCGGATGGCCGCGGGCGAGGTCAAGGAGCTCAAGGTCATTCTCAAGGGCGACGTGCAGGGCTCGGTCGAAGCTCTGGCGGATTCGCTCGAGCGGCTGTCGACCGCCGAGGTCAAGCTGATCGTAATACATCGCTCGGCCGGCGCGATCTCCGAAACCGACGTGACACTTGCGTCGGCTTCCAAAGCCGTCGTGATCGGATTCAACATCCGGCCCGAGCCTAAAGCCGCGGCGCTCGCCGAGAAGGAAGGCGTCGAGATTCGCCTCTACACGATTATCTACGAGGCGATTAACGACATGCGCGAGGCGATGGAAGGTCTGCTCGCACCGACCTATCGCGAGAAGACTTTGGGCCGCGCCGAAGTGCGCCGGATCTTCAACGTGCCGGGCGCGACGGTCGCCGGATGCATGGTGCTCGATGGCAAGATCGTGCGCAGCGCTCGTGCGCGCCTCGTGCGCGACGGCCGCCAGGTATGGGAAGGTAAGCTCGCTTCGCTCAAGCGCTTCAAGGATGACGCGCGCGAGGTCGCCACGGGCTACGAGTGCGGTATCGCGCTCGAGAACTACAACGACGTGAAGCCGAGCGACATTATCGAAGCGTTCGAGCTCGAAGCCGTGCTGCGCAAGCTCGAGACTCCCAAGCCGGAGACGATGCGTGGGCAGGCGCAGGTCGAAAAGCAGCTCGAGACCTGAGCCGGGTTTGATGGGCGCGGCGCAATCATCGCGCCGCGCCGCGCATCGCGGAGGAACCGGATATGGTGGTCGGCGTGGTCCGGCTGACGCTTTTTCTGCCGGAAAATCATTCGCTCAAGGGGAAACGGCAGGTGTTGCGCGCAATCAAGGCTCGCGTTCGCAACAAGTTCAACGTCTCGATTGCCGAGTCCGACGACAACGATATGTGGCAACGCGCTGAGCTCGGCATCTGCCAGGTCGGCAACGATCGCTCGTTCGTCGACAGCGCGCTGCGTGAAGTCGTCAACTTTATCGACTCGCTTGGGCTCGCGCCGCTCGGCGACGAAGAATTCGAGATCATCAGCTGTTAGGAAGAGGAATCAACGCTTCGTCCGTGTCGCATCGCGCGCGGTCGAACTGATCGATATTGGAGAACAGAGTGAGCGAAGGCCGCCGCCCCGAACGAGTTGCTGAACTCCTGATGCGCGAGTTGTCGGAGATGCTCGTGCGGGATCTGAAAGATCCGCGCCTGCGGGGCGTGACGCTCACGGGCGCGAAGATGAGCGACGATCTGCGCCACGGCCGGGTGTTCTTTTCTCATCTCGAAGGATCCAAGCGCGCGCCCGCTGTGATCTCGGGCTTCAAGAGCGCCTCGGGCTTTATCCGGCGTGAGCTTGGCCGCGCGCTGGGCCTGCGCTATACGCCGGAAGTCGATTTCGAATTCGACGTTGGTCCCGAGCACGCCGCACGCATCCAGGAACTGCTCAGAGACACGCGCGCCAAGAGCTGACGCTCATCGAATCGGGATCATCAAGTCGGTAATCAACTCGTTGGCCGCCGTATCGAAGGGATTGTTGCGATAGATCTCGAGTGCCGGCCGATCGTCAGGCGCAAAGCCGCTCGCCGGCAGCCATTCGCCGTAAATGCGCTGGAAAGCCGCCGGGATACCGTCGTGGGATCCGACTAGCCGATAGCATCCGTACTTGCCGCCCGGGACTTCGTGCACCTCGATATCGCCGGCCGCTTTGACGGGCTTGTCCCAAACGACCCCGGCATAGTAGCGGAACTCATCGTCGCCGGTTTCGTCGCCATAGCAGATGCCGATCGCTTCCCTGGTCTTTCCCGCGATTCCGTTTTCGATCTGCCATTGCCAGAGCCGCGAGTACGTATCTTTGACGGTGCTCATCGGACCGAGATGGCGATACGTGAATGCGCGGCTCGCCATGAGTTCAACGATTTCGACTTTCATGGAAGTTCCTCCCTTGGCTCGGGGCGCAGGGCCGTTTATCAGATCCGACAATCGGATGCGGCGCGAGCGAAACTCGCGCGGCGAGAGACTGGTCAATGAGCTGAATGCGCGCGAGAAGGTCTGCACGCTTTCGTAGCCGGCATCGAGCGCGATTTCGGTCACCGCGGTATTCGTCGATGCGAGCTGACGTGCCGCGCGCGCAAGGCGCAGACGCCGCGCAGTATCGTTCACGGTCTCGCCGGTCATCGCGCGGTAGATACGATGGAAATGGAAGCGCGAGAAGTGCGCCGCGCCTGCGAGGTCATCGAGCGCGTGATGCGCCGCGGGGTCGGCCTCGAGCAATTTGACGATCCGCTCGATTCGCTCTTCGTAATCGCGTTCGGTGACCTGCTTCACGCCCCGAAATCTAGCAGGAGTCGCGCGCTAACTCTTTGCCGCGCTTGCGATCTTCGACCATCCGAAACTTGATGCTATTCTGCTACGTCACACCTGTACGGAGGCCTGCTCGCCGTGGGTCCTAGACAACTATTCGATCTCGCGTGGGCAGCATGGGCCATCACGTGGATCGCCGCCGCGCTATGGTCGGAGCGCACCGAAAAGCAAGTCACGGGCTGGGAAGTTTGGGCGTATCGAATCGGCGCGGGCGTGGGCCTCGTGATGCTGACCCACGCCTTTGCGCACGCGATGGGCATGAGACGCATCTGGCACGTCGGCTACGGCGGAGCATATCTGCTGGTCGGGTTTGTGGTGGCCGGAATCCTCTTCGCATGGTGGGCGCGAATTCATTTGGGCCCGCTGTGGTCGGGAGCAATCACCAAGAAGGAAGGCCATCACGTGATCGACACCGGCCCGTACGCAATCGTGCGTCATCCGATATACACGGGCCTGATATTCGCAACGATCGCGACTGCCCTCGCGGAGGCGACTATAACCGCGGTCCTGGGCACGATCCTCCTGACAGGCGCTCTCTGGCTGAAAGCCCGCACCGAAGAACGATTCCTCTCCGCGGAACTCGGCCCTGGCGCCTACGCCGAATACCAGCGCCGCGTCCCGATGCTGGTGCCGTTCGTCTGAAAAAATCCAGTGCCCCACTATGTTTCGAAGCAGAATCGTAGAATCGTCTGCGGATTCGTCGGCTCGCGTCGCGCGTCAAGGCGCGTTATTTGTTAAGCTCCCCGGTTGGGCGATCGTGGATCAGAAGACGCAAGATATCGATATCGCGCTGTTGGCGGTGACGCCGATCGACGGGCGCTATCGGGCTCGCACGCGGGCTCTGGAAGCCTTCTTCAGCGAGTTCGCGCTGATTCGGTATCGGGTGCGGGTCGAAATCGAGTGGTATATCTCGCTCGCGCGCAATTTCCGTTTTGATGCGGTAAAGCCAATCGAGGCGCAGCAGGTCGAGAAGCTTCGCGATATCTACCATGGCCTGACGCTCGCCGATGCGCGCCGCGTCAAGGCGCTCGAAGCCGAAACCAATCACGACGTTAAAGCGGTCGAGTACTTCGTCAAGGAGAAACTCGCCGCGCTGGATCCATCGCTGCCGCTCGAAATTGTGCACTTCGCGTGCACCTCTGAAGACATCAACAATATCTCCTACGCGGTGATGCTGCGGGAGTTCGTCGCGGTCGAGCTCGAGCCCGCGATTCAGCACGCGATCGATTCCATCTCCGAGCTCGCGCATCGTTACAAGGCGCTGCCGATGCTCGCGCGCACGCACGGTCAGGAAGCCTCGCCGACTACAATCGGCAAGGAGCTGGCGATTTTCGCGGCACGTCTCGAGCGCCAGATAAACGCGCTCCGGCGCCAGGAATATCTTGGCAAGTTCAATGGCGCGGTCGGCAACTTCAACGCGCACCTGTTCGCGCATCCCCATCTCAACTGGATCGAGCATTCGCGCCACTTCGTCGAGAGCTTCGGCCTCGTGTGGAACCCGCTCACGACGCAGATCGAAAGCCACGACTTCATGGCCGAGCTGTTCGACACCACGCGGCGAATCGCGACGATCCTGCTCGGCTTCTGCCGCGACATGTGGAGTTACATCTCGATCGGCTACTTCGCGCAGAAAGCGGTGAAGGGCGAGACCGGCTCTTCTACGATGCCGCACAAGGTGAACCCGATCGATTTCGAGAATTGCGAGGGCAACCTGGGAATCGCGTCGGCGCTGCTCGAGCATCTGGCGGGCAAGCTGCCGATCTCGCGATGGCAGCGCGATCTCACCGACAGCACCGCAGTGCGTGCGATCGGCACGGCGTTCGGCCACGTGATTGTCGCACTAAGCTCGCTCGAGCGCGGGATGAAACGCGTCGAGGTCAACGAGGCGCGTATCGCCGAGGACCTCGACGATGAGCAGGCGTGGGAAGTCGTCGCCGAGGCGATTCAGACTCTCATGCGCCGGCACGGATTGCCGCGTCCCTACGAGACGCTCAAGGAACTGACGCGCGGCCGCCGGATCGATCGCAAAGTGATCGAGGAATTTATCGCGACGCTGCCGCTGCCCGACGATGCGAAAGCCGCTCTCGACGGCCTCAGTCCTCGTGCTTATGTTGGTCTTGCAGCGGAGTTGGTCGAGCGTTTCGCACCGCCCCCGAAATCCTGAAATCCCCAGCCCTGCGTGGGTGTTTGTGCATAATCGCCTCCCGCTGTGGATACGCCACCAGCCCGCTTCGTTGTGACACGTCGGATGGTAAGATAGTTGAAAGGAAACGTTCATTTCCGCGAGGGACGCCCTACTATGGATTCATCTCCGCAGAAACTCGATATGTTCTACGAGGGTAAGGCCAAGAAGCTTTACAGCACTTCCGATCCCGACCTCGTAATCCAATATTTCAAAGACGACGCGACCGCGTTCAATGCCAAGAAGCGCGGCACGATCGAAGACAAGGGCGTGATGAACAACCGGATCTCGGAGCTGTTCTTTACGCTGCTCGAAAAGAACGGTGTCAAGACGCACTTCGTCAAGCGCCTCGACGACCGCAACATGCTCTGCAAGCGGCTCGAAATTATCCCGTGCGAAACCGTTGTGCGGAATATCTGCGCGGGCTCGATGGCGAAGCGGCTCGGCCTCGAAGAGGGACGCGAGCTGAAGAAGCCGGTAGTAGAGTACTACTACAAGTCCGACGAGCTCGATGATCCGCTGATCTACCCGGAACATGCGGTGGAATTCGGATGGGCGACCGAGGCCGAGAACGTCGCGATCAAGGCGATGGCGCTGAGGGTCAACGACGTATTGCGCAAGTTCCTGGACGAGCGCGGCGTGATCCTCGTCGATTTCAAGCTCGAGTTCGGACGCCATCATGGCGAGGTTCTGCTCGGCGACGAAATCTGCCCCGACACGTGCCGCTTCTGGGACAAGGCCACGCGCCAGAAGCTCGACAAGGATCGCTTCCGCCGCGACCTCGGCGGCGTCGAAGAGGCGTATCACGAGATGCTGCGCCGGGTAGAAAGCTGACGTGACCGCGACGCGCTGGAAATCGCTTTGCAAGTAAAAGTTTTCGTCACGCCGCGTAAAGGAATTCTGGACCCGCAAGGGCGCACCATCGAAAGTTCGCTCAAAAGCCTCGGCTTCGCCAACGCCTCGAACGTGAAGGTCGGCAAATATATCACGCTCGATATCGACGCGAAGAGCACCGCGGCCGCGCGCGACGAAATCAAGAAGATGTGCGAGCAATTGCTCGCTAACCTTGTGATCGAGGACTACCGCTTCGAGGTTGAAGGCGAATGAAGTGGGGCGTCGTGCGCTTCCCGGGCTCGCTCGACGATAGCGACGCCCTCTACGCCATTTCCGAGGTGATGGGCGAAGCGGCGACGATGCTCTGGCATAAGGACGAATCGCTACAGGGCGCGGATTGCCTCTTCCTGCCGGGAGGATTCAGCTACGGCGACTACCTGCGCACTGGAGCGATCGCGCGCTTCTCGCCGATCATGAAGAGCGTCATCAAGTTCGCGAACGACGGCGGCCTAGTCTTTGGCACGTGCAATGGATTCCAGATTCTGTGCGAGGCGCATCTCTTGCCAGGCGCGCTGACACGCAACAAGTCGTTGTCGTTCATCTGCGAGCGCGTAAATGTTCGCATCGAAAACGCTCATACGCGATTCACGAGCGCCGCCAAACCGGGGCAGGTCCTGCGATTGCCAATCAAGCACGGCGAAGGATGCTACGTCGCGCCGGAAGAAGAGCTGCGCCAGATGGAAGAGCGCGGCCAGGTGATCCTGCGTTACGTCGATGCTGACGGGCGCGAGAGCGACGCAGCGAATCCCAACGGCTCGATGCGCAATATCGCGGGCATCTGCAATGAGCGCTTCAATGTGTTCGGCCTGATGCCTCATCCGGAGCATGCCGTCGAGAAGATGCTCGGCGGTGACGATGCCCGAGTGTTCTTTCAATCGATAATCGAGAGCGCGCGATGAGCGAGCGGCCAATCAGCCTGCCGGGCGAGCCCATAATCGATCTCGCGCAGGCGCGCGCCCACGGCCTGACCGAAAGCGAATTCAATCGTATCCAGGAAATCCTCGGCCGGGTTCCCAACTTCACCGAGCTCGGCGTCTTCTCCGTCGCGTGGTCCGAGCACTGTTCCTACAAGTCATCGCGCAAGTACCTGAAGACTCTTCCGTCGAAGAGCGAGCTCGTCGTGCAGGGGCCGGGCGAGAATGCCGGCGCGATCGACGTCGGAGACGGCTGGGCCGCGGTCTTCAAAATCGAAAGCCATAACCATCCGTCTTACGTCGAGCCGCATCAGGGCGCGGCAACCGGCGTCGGCGGAATCCTGCGCGACATCTTCACGATGGGCGCGCGTCCGGTAGCGAGCATGGACTCGCTCAAGTTCGGATCATTCGATCATCCGCGCACGCGCTACCTGCTCGGCGGCGTTGTCGGCGGAATCGGGGGCTACGGCAACTGCGTGGGTGTGCCGACCGTCGCGGGTGAGGTGATGTTCGACCCTGCCTACAACGGCAATATCCTCGTCAACGCTTTTTGCCTGGGCCTCGTGCGCAAGGGCGAGATGCTGAGCGCGCGCGCCAAGGGCGTCGGCAACTCCGTGATGTACGTCGGCTCGGCCACGGGCCGCGACGGAATCCATGGCGCGTCGCTGCTCGCGTCGGCGGAGTTCGACAAGGAAAGCGAGATGAAGCGGCCGACCGTCCAGGTTGGCGATCCGTTCACGGAGAAACTGCTGATCGAGGCGTGCCTCGAGGCCGGCCGCACGGGAGCAGTCGTCGCGATCCAGGACATGGGCGCGGCGGGCCTCACGTCGTCGTCGAGTGAGATGGCGGCGCGCGGAGGCGTCGGAATCGAAATGGATCTCGACAAAGTGCCGCTGCGCGAGAGCGCGATCACGCCCTACGAAATCCTGCTCTCGGAATCGCAGGAACGAATGCTCCTCGTCGCAGCGCCGGGTCGCGAGCACGAGCTCGCCAAGGTTTTCGAGAAGTGGGATCTCCATGCCGTCGTGATCGGCAAGATCATCGACGACAAAAGGTGGCGCGCGCGATGGCACGGCCAGCTCGTCGCCGATATCCCGGTCGGCCCGCTCGCCGACGAAGCTCCCATGTACGATCGGCCACACGCTCCGCCGAAAGCCTCGCCCGTTCGTGTCGGCGCGACGAAAGTCCATCCCAAGCCTGACGATGCGCTCCACGCGCTACTCGATAATCCGAACGTCGCGAGCAAGCGATGGGTTTTTCGCCAGTACGATTCGATCGTGCTGAGCAACACGGTCGAGGGCCCGGGAAGCGATGCGGCCGTGCTGCGGATCAAGCATTCGAAACGCGGTATCGCGCTCAAGGTCGATTCGAACCCGCGCGCCTGCGAGCGCGATCCGTATATCGGTGCGATCGCGACGGTGTGCGAGGCGGTCCGCAACGTCGCGTGCGCCGGGGCGCATCCAGTCGGGATCACGAATTGTCTCAACTACGGCAATCCCGAGCGGCCGGAGATCATGTGGCAGTTCGTCCGCGGCATCGAGGCGTTGCGCGATGCGTCGCTCGCCTTCGGCGCTCCGGTGGTGAGCGGCAACGTCAGCTTCTACAACGAGACCGAGGGACGCGCGATCATGCCGACGCCGACCATCGCGGTGCTCGGTGTTATGAGCGACGTCAGCAAGCGCGTGACGCAGCATTTTAAGCGCGGTGGCGACGTAGTCGCGATCGTGCGAACGGCCAAGCCGCAACTCAGCGCGACCGAATACGAGGCGATGTTTAGTCTCGACGGTGGCGCGCTCGCGCCCATCGACCTCGAACGCGAGAAGATGCTAATCGAGGCCCTTGTTGGTTCGATTGAGCAAGGGTTGATACAATCGGCTCACGACGTGTCGGATGGCGGATTGCTGGTTGCGCTTGCAGAAGCGTGCTTCAATCCGGCCGGTCTAATCGGCGCGCAAATCGATCTTGGTTCGCGCGCGGATGACCCGGCGGAGCTTTTTGGTGAAGGCCCTTCGACCGTCGTGGTATCGATTGCTGAAGGTGATTTGGCCCGCGCTGAGAAATTGTTCTCCGGTCGCGGGCTTGAATTTTCGGTGATTGGCAAAGTCGATTCGACGCCGAAGCTAAGCGTTGCCGGCGTGATCGACCAGGCCATACGCGAGCTTCTCGGGATCTACGAGGACGCATTGCCACGGAGGCTAAGCGGCCGTGACTGAACACGAACTCGAAGTTTCAGTTTCAGTCGAGGATTCGAACCTTGACGCCTTCCACGAAGAGTGTGGCGTCTTCGGCGTCCACGGCCATCCCGAGGCCGCCAACCTTGCGTACCTGGGGCTCTATGCGCTGCAGCATCGCGGGCAGGAATCGGCGGGCATCGTGTCGTCCAACGGCAAGTCGCTCATCGCGCATCGCGGGATGGGTCTCGTCGCCGACATTTTCAACACCGAGATTTTAAGCCGCCTCGAAGGCACGAGCGCGATCGGTCACAACCGCTATTCGACCACGGGCTCGACCTCGATTCAGAATTGTCAGCCACTCCTCGTCACGCACAAGCGCGGCGGTCTCGCGCTCGCGCACAATGGCAACCTCGTCAACTTCGCCGAACTGCGCGAGCAGCTCGAAGAAAACGGCACCGTTTTTCAATCGTCGTCGGACAGCGAGGTGATGATTCACCTGATCGCGAGCTCGCACGCCACGACGCTGCCGGGCCGCGTGGCCGAGGCGCTCGCGCAGGTGCGGGGCGCATACTCGCTGGTCGTGCTGACCGAGCATGAGATGATCGCGGTGCGCGATCCGCACGGCTTCCGGCCACTGGTGCTAGGCAAGCTCAATGACGCGACGATCGTGACCTCTGAGACGTGCGCACTCGATCTGGTTCGCGCCGAATATATCCGCGAGATCGAGCCCGGCGAGATGGTCGTCGTCGATGAAAACGGCGTGCGCTCGATGCGTGTATTTCCCGAGGCTCCGCTCAAGCGCTGTATCTTCGAGTACGTATATTTCTCGCGGCCCGACAGCCTGCTGTACGGCCGCAACGTTTATTCCGTGCGCAAGCAGCACGGAAGGGCGCTCGCGCGCGAATGCCCGGCCGAGGCCGATGTCGTCGTGCCGGTACCCGACTCGGGAACGGCAGCGGCGCTTGGATATGCCGAGCAGGCCAAGCTTCCCTTCGAAATGGCGCTGGTGCGGAGCCATTACGTGGGCCGCACGTTTATCGAGCCGCGCCAGTCGATTCGCCACTTCGGAGTGAAGATCAAATTCAACCCGGTCGTGGATCTGCTGCGCGGCAAGCGAATCGTGCTGATCGAGGATTCGCTGGTGCGCGGCACAACGCTGAGAAAAGTCATCCCGATGCTCCGTCAGGCGGGCGCGCGCGAAGTTCATATGCGAATCGCGGCGCCGCCGACGACGCACTCGTGCTTTTACGGAATCGATACGCCCACGCGCGAGGAGTTGCTCGCGTCATCGCATTCTATCGAGCAGATCCGCCGCTATATCACGGCCGACTCCCTCGGCTATCTGAGCTGGGAAGGGCTGTATTCCTTCATGGAAGGGCGCGAGGGCTACTGCGACGCGTGCTTCACCGGCAACTATCCGATCGAGATTCCGCGCTCGAGTGGGCCTTCGCAGTTGCCGCTCTTCTATGCGAGCGAGAACGGCAAGGCCGACCGCCGCTAACAGTGAGCTTTTCTAAAGTCTGAACTGATTCCGCGTCAGAGTTCCGACGCCGCGATGTCCTGCATGAACGCCTTCATCGGCTTGCGCGAGACCAGGATGCAGACGTACTTGCCGCCGGGCAAATAGCTCATGCAAATCGTATGGCCGCGATACTCGAAGAAATGATGCACTCCGAGTTCGTCCGCATCTCGGGGAGGCAGCTTTAATCCTGACGATGCGACGAAGCTGCACAGGATCGCGCCGTCGTCGCTGCGGTAGAAGGTATTCGTAACAAAGCGGCCGTCGGGCATCTTCTCGATGCGCCCGCCGAGCAGCTTGTAACCACTCGGCTGGAAGTTCCACAGGTAGCCCGGCATCTTGTGATCGATGTAGGCCGCCGCGATATCGCCGGGCGAGTCGGACGGAACATTGGGATCGAATCGACCTAGGAACTGATCGTAATGGTCGGTCGCGTAATCGAAGGCCGGGTAAGATTCGGCGGGCGTCGGATTTCTCAGGATGATGACGAAGAAAGCGATCGCGGCCGCGAGCGCGATCGGTATCGCGTAACGCAACCCGCGAACAATCGCCGGCCGCCGGCTCGGAGCTGGAGCGCGCCTGGGCGTTGTCTCACGCCGATCCGCGGCGTCGAGCGCAGCCAGGATCGAGCCGCGGACCTGGGGCGGCGTCCGCAGCATCCCCGCCCGCACATGCAACATCGCCTTGAGCTCGCGCTCCTCGGCCAGCGCCGCGGCACACTGTGGACACTTCGCAACGTGAGCTTCGGCGCGCGCGAGTTCCGCGCCCCTTAGCTCGCCGTCAGCGTGAGGCGTCAAATAGTCGGCTATGTAGGTGCCGCAATCCAAGTTGTCTTTCAGGCCTTCCCCCACGGTCTCGCACAGCGCGCGACGCCAGCCGTCAAGTTAATGACGAGTAGGCGTCGCGCCATCGCTGAGTCAAGATCGTAAGATTCCTCGCTCCTTTGCATAGTTAGTCAGTGCCTCGCGCAGAATCGCTCGCCCGCGCGACACCCTTGATTTTACCGTACCGATCGGAATGTTCAGCACCTTGGAAATTTCCTGGTAACTCAATTCCTGTACATCGACGAGCAGCAGCACCTCGCGAAATTCCGGCGGCAGCGCGTCGAGCGCAGCTTCGACCTCGCGATCCATGCCGACCGCCGACAGCATCACCTGCGGATCGCCGTTGGGCACGTCGCCGTGGAGGCTTTCCGCTTCCACCCTGCGATCGAAGTCCTCGGTCGATGCGGCGGGCTGCTCGCGCGTTGCGCGCCGATAACCGTTGCGGAAGTTGTTGAACAGGATGGTCAGCAGCCAGGCGCGGCAGTTGGTGCCGTTTTCGAACTGATCGAAGAAGCGATAAGCGCGCAGGATGGTTTCCTGTACCAAATCGTTGGCGTCGTCGGGATTGCGGCTGAGCCGCACCGCCATCGTATAGAGCGCGTCGAGATGGGGCAGCGCCTCCTGCTCGAAGCGTCCTCGCCGATCTGGAGTGCCGCCCTTGTCCGCCATATTTGAGCAGTAAAGTCATATCACCTGCTGATGTTAAAATCCGCAGGCAAAACGAATAGTTCCCAAAATTCTGGATTTTTGCATCGATAATGAAAAACTGTGCAATCCGGTACGCTATGGGTTACGTATTTGAGGCCAGATGCCGCTAGTGTAGCCTCGTCTGATGGCGGCGCGCTCGGAAGCTGCAAGTACATCGGCATCGTCAGGAGACCATCGAATGAAAAAATCGACCATAACGGGAGCCGTGCTCGCTGTCGGCGTCGCGCTCCTCTTCGCTCACGCTCCCGCTCGCGCCGACGACTCGCAGGCCGCAAAGACGGTCAAATGCGTCGGCGGCAACTCATGCAAGGGACAAAGCGCTTGCCAGACCGAGACAAGCTCCTGCGCCGGGCAGAATGCGTGCAAAGGCAAAGGCTGGGTGAAGAAAGCCAGCGCCAAGGAATGCAAGGACGTGGGGGGCAAGCCCGAGAAGATGTAATCTCGCGCGGACGGGTGCCTCGATCACGATGAATCGCATGAAGTTTCCGTTTCTGGGATTTGGCGTCGGGATGCGTCGGCAGCATCACACCGAGATCGTCGAGAAGCGGCCCAGGATGGACTGGTTCGAGGTCATCTCGGAGAACTTCATGGTCGCGGGCGGGCCGCCGCTGCACGTCCTTGCCAAGGTTCGGGAGCACTACCCGATCGTGATGCATGGCGTGTCGATGTCGATCGGATCGGCCGATCCACTGAATCGCCGCTACCTGCGCGATCTCAAGCGGCTTGCGCGCGAGTTCGAGCCGGCGTGGATTTCCGATCACTTGTGCTGGACGGGAGTCGGCGGGCGCAATCTGCACGACCTGCTCCCGATTCCATACAACGAGGAGACACTCGCGTTCGTCGCACGCCGGATCCGCGAGGTGCAGGACATCCTCGAGCGCCGCGTCCTGTTCGAGAACATCTCGAGCTACATGAAGCTGCGCGACTCGACGATTCCCGAATGGCAGTTCGTCGCCGAAGTCGCCGAGGCGGCGGATTGCGCGATCCTGCTCGACATCAACAATATCTACGTCAACGCGTTTAACCATCGCTTCGACGCGCGCTCCTACATCGACGCGATCCCGCGCGATCGCGTCGCGCAGTTCCATCTCGCGGGCCATACCGATCGCGGCACGCATCTGCTCGACACGCACGATCATCCGGTGTGCGATGATGTATGGGATCTCTATGAATATGCGAGCCGCCGGTTCGGAAGCGTATCGACGCTAATCGAATGGGACGACAACATCCCGACTATTGTCGAGCTGGCCGCGACCGCGAATCGCGCGCGGCAAATCCATGATCAAGCGATCAACGCGCCGCCGCCTCGCGCCCGCGCGCCTCGACGCGCTGCAGCGCCTGCTTTCGCGGCTCCTCACAGCGCCTGAGGGCGTAGCCCAGGGCCTCGCCGCCGAGCGCGCGCCGACACGCCTCGGCCTCGACGCAATCGTCGCGACCGACGAGCGCCTCTCATCCGAGGAGCGCCTCGATATCTACGCCAACATGTACTTCTACCGGCTGTTGGATGTCCTGCGCGAGGACTATCCGGCAACGGCAGCGATCCTCGGCGAAGTCGATTTTTACAACTTGATTACCGGCTACCTCGTCGAGTATCCGCCCACGGAGCCATCGATCGCGCACTGCGGACAGCATCTGGCGAAGTACCTGCGCGCTCGTCCGCAGAGCGGCAAGAAGCCGTGGCTCGCCGACCTCGCGACGCTCGAGCGCGCGATGCTCGACGTCCTGCTCGCCCCCGACGCAAAGCCGCTCGACGACGCGACGATGAAATCGATTCCGCCGGCGCAATGGCCGACGCTAAGGATGCGCACGATACCCGCCATCACGATCCTCGAACTCAACTGGAACGTTTCGAAACTCGCCGACGCGATCGAAAGTGGTCACAAATCGAGGAAGCCAGCCAGGGGCGCCTGCGCGATCATCGCGTGGCGCCGCAACGATCATGTCTTCCATCGCAAGCTCGATAATCCCGAGCGCGCCCCGCTGAAAGCCCTCGCACAAGGCGCACGGTTCGACCGGGTCTGCCGTATCATCGCAGACGAAGTCGGTGAACCCGGCGCCGCTGAAACGATCGCGAAGATGCTCCAGCGATGGCTGGGCGAGGGAGTCCTGATGCTCGTGCAGAGCTCTGCCTGGCGATCGCGCACCGCATCAGGACGATAGGCGGAGCTGATTTTCGCGCGGGACCGGACCGTCGCGAACGACTCACTTTTGCGGTCTTACGGGCGATTTACTGGGCACTACTTGCTCTAGTAGTATTGCTCACTTTCTGCCGAAGGGGAGCCGGGATGTCTCGAGTTGTTACGTTTATTTTGCGAGCCGCAGTCGCGATTTTCGTCACCGCATTCATCGCCTCGACTGCATCGAACGCGCACGCGACGAACTACCTGGTTAATACCCTGAATGACACTACTGGTGCGGGCGACTGCAGCCTGCGCGACGCGATCAACGCCGCTGAGGGTAATCCTGCGGCGGGTTCGACCTGCAATACTCGCGGCATCGGCGATGATACGATCGACTTTGCGCCCTCACTGGCGGGCGGGACGATCGCGTTACAGGATTTCTTGCCGGTGATCGACCGAGGTTCGCTGACGATACAGGGAGACCCCGCCAAGGGCATCACGATCAACGGCGGCGCGCTTGCCTATTTCATCCAGGTGTTTGACGGGTTCCGCGCGCTCTCTTTGAGCAATGTGAAAATTACTGGTGGAAACGGCGGAGCGGTGCTGATGGTTACATCCACACCGGCGGTGCCGAGCGCGACCTTCTCGCATTGCACATTCAGCGGTGTCAACGGACCTGCAATCAATGATTCCGGCGCAGCCCTCTCGATCAACAACTCGACGTTCTCTGACAATCAAACGGCTGTCGCCACGAGCGGCGCTGCTACGGTCAGCGCAAGTACATTCCTGAACAATCAGGACGGCATTTCAGCCTCGAATCGACTGAAGGTCACCAACAGCACACTTACTGACAATTTGAACGGAATCATCCTTGGCAATGGTGCCGTGGCCGATATCGAAGGCGCGACGTTCAAGGAGAACAAGAACGCAGCCATGCTGCTCACCGGCGGGATAGCTACGATCGACAACTCGCTGTTTGACAATAACGACGCTGGAATCTTGAACGAGGCCGAAGTGCGCGTGACCGGGAGTACATTCTCCAACAACGCGCGATTCGGCATCGGCAACGACGGCAGTTCAAGCGGCAAAGCGAAGGTCACCGCGATCAACAGCACCCTCAGCGGAAATAACGCGGGCGCGATATTCAATATGAACGGAGTAGTCAACGCCGACTTTTGTACGTTCTACGGCAACGCCCCGCAGACCATCTACACTTACAAGAACATGAACTTCGACACCGCGACCCTGCTGCGCGGCAATGTCATGGTAGGCATCAAGAACTGCGAAACCCCGGCCCCTCCGCCGCGTTTCATCGACCAGGGATTCAATATCGCCAGTGACGACTCGTGTCCGTTCTCGGGCAGCAGCCAGAACAACACCGATCCACGGCTCGATCCCGCCGGGCTCAAGGACAACGGCGGCCCGACGCCGACGATCGGACTGCAGGGCAACAGCCCAGCGGTGGCGTTCGTGCCGCTGCTCCAGTGCTATACGCAGACTGGAAGTTTACTCGAATTGACTACCGACCAACGCGATTATGGCCGCCCAGCCCCGGCGCACCCACTCTTCTGCTCGGCCGGAGCCTTCGAGTACGGCGCGAGGCCGCGTCCGGCCTTCGGCTTGGGCCTGCCGCTCCTGCAGCTCCCGAAACCGCCACCCTTCCCGCGCTTCTGATTTCGCGGGGAAGCGCCCTACGAAGCCGTTACATCGACCACTTTCGATGCATCGAGCGGCGCGTGTGAATTTGGCGGGAAAGGTACTATAAGCGGAAGGCGAGCGTATTCGGAATGGCGAGCGCAGTTTCTCTTAGCGGAATCCGGATCGAGCGGCCCAACACCCGTAGCCAGCTTGATGAGTTCGCGCGCCTGCCGTTTGCGGTTTACTCCGGCTGCGATGCGTGGTGGCCGCCCGACGTGCAGAACGAGATCGAGCTGCTTTCGCGGCGCAGCTATCTTTCCAACTACCTCGAGCTCGAGCCCTTCTGCGCGCGGCGCAACGGCCGCCTCGTCGCCCGAATCAGCGCGGTCGTCAATCGCCGCTACATCGAACACTGGCACGAGCAGCTCGGCCAGCTCATCCACTTCGAGGCGCTCGACGGCGAGGACGACGCGGTCGCGCTGATGCTCGAAGAGGCGTGCGAATGGCTCCGCCGCCGCGACATGAAGAATGCGCGCAGTGGCTTTGCCGCGTTCCTCGACTATCCCTACTCGATCGACAATTACGGACAGTTGCCGTCGTTCCTGCTGCGCGGCAATCACGCCTACTTCCATCGCTACTTCAAGAACGCGGGCTTCGAAACCGAGAAGGGGCAGGTCGATTACACCGCCGAGCTCACGCCCGAAAACCAGGCGCGCTACCGCCGTGCGATCGAAGGTGCGAGCGCCTCGAACGTCGCGATTCGAAGCTGGCGCGAATACGGCTTCCTCGCCGCGATCGACGCGTGGACCGATGTCACCAACCAGGCCTTCGACAAGCATTGGGGCTGGAACCCGATCACGCGCGCCGAGGTGCGCCCGATGCTGATGTCGCTGTGGGAAACTCCGGTCGCCGATCTTTCGATGCTTGCGATTGTCGGCGGCGAAGTGGTCGGCGCAGTGTTTTCGGTGCCCGATCTGAGCGGCGCGCTGGCACAGGTGCGGCGTGGTTTTCGGCTTCATCCGTCACGCGGCGGCGGCACGCGCGGAGCGCTGATCAATATCGGCGTCGTCGAGAAAGCGCGCGGCCGCGGGATCGCGCTCGCGATGGCTGCGCGATCGTTCCTCTCGATGGCGCAGCAGGGGATGCGCTACGCGGGCTACACTCTGGTGCTCGATGACAACTGGGCGTCGCGGCGCACGGCGGAGAGCCTGGGCGGCCGCGTCACCGGCAACTTCGTCACTTACCGGAAAGCTCTGTAGCTGCGCCCGCGGCCTCTTCGGGTGTCACGGCCGAGATGTCGCTGACCTTGCGCAAGCTCGGGAACATCCAGGCCCAGAGCGCAACCACCGTCAATGTGCCGAGGCCGCCGAGCACAACCGAAGGCACGGTGCCAAACCATGACGCCGTCAGTCCAGATTCGAATTCGCCGAGCTCGTTCGACGCGCCGATAAAGAGGAAGCTGACCGCGCTGACACGGCCGCGCATCGAGTCTGGCGTCGCGAGCTGAATCAGAGTCTGCCGCACGTACACGCTGATCATGTCGGACGCGCCGAGCACGAAGAGAGCAGCCAGCGAGAGCGGGAAACTGCGCGACAGCCCGAAAACTATCGTCGCCACGCCGAACAGTGCGACGCATCCGAACATCGTAAGCCCGGCGCGACGCTTGAGCGGCAGCCTTACCAGCATGATCCCGAGCATCGCCGCGCCGGCTCCGGGCGCGCTCCGCAGAAGACCCAGGCCTCCCGGCCCGACGTGCAGGATGTCGCGCGCATAGACGGGCAGCAGCGCAGTCGCGCCACCGAGCAGAACTGCGAACAGGTCGAGCGAGATTGCGCCCAAGATCAGCGGATGCGCTCTCACGTAACTGATACCGGCCGTCAGACGCTCGAACGACGAGATCTCCTCGCTCGCTGGTTCCCGCGTGCTGACGGTGTGAATCACCGCAACGGCGATCGCGCCGCTCACGAAGATCGCCAGGCAGACGGCATAGACCGCACCCGCGCCGAGCGCATACAGCGCGCCGCCGAGCGCGGGTCCTGCGATCGACGCCGTCATCCGCGATGACGACACCCAGGCCACCGCTTGCGGAAACTGATCCTGTGGCACGAGCAGCGGTAGAAACGAGTTGGCCGCCGGATTGGTGAACACGCGCGCCGCGCCGAACATCGCGAGGAGAGCATAGAACGGCCACAGCACGTGGTACTTCGTGATCGTGAGCGCCAGGAACAGCGTCGAGCAGATCGACTGGACGAAAAATCCGCAGACAAGAATCGTGCGGCGGTTGAAGCGATCGGCAAAGTCTCCCGCCGGCAGCGACAGCAGCATCATCGGGACGAACTGCGCGAGGCCGGCGTAGCCGAGCGCCAGCGGATCGCGCGCGATGTCGTAGATCTGCCAGCTTACCGCGACCGACTGCGCGCCAAACGCGAGCGCCGCGAGAAAGAACGCGCCGAAGTAGAGCCGGAAATCGCGCCGCGCAAAAACGCTCTCGCGCTCGGACGAAAATGGTTCAGCCGCAACGTTCATCAATCAGGCGCAAACAGAGGTAGTCTCGATACTCACGCCACAGCATCCAAAACGAGGCAAGCCTTCTCTCGATTGTAGCACCACCCGCAGAAACGATTTGCAAATGCGGGGGCGCTTCTATAGGGTTTGGCGCCATCGGCGGGAGTTGTATAGGAGCATAAGACAAAGTGGCAACTTGCACGATTGCGAAACCCTGGCGCCTTGGCGCGGTGTTGCTCATTCTGCTTTCCTTCCTGACGCGATCGGCGTCGGCGCAGGTTGCGCCGGGCGACACGATCACGATGCAGAATGCGGAGAAAGTGCGTGCCCTCGTCAGTCCGGGAACTTTTTATGCCGTCTCGCGGGGGATGGGGATGCATATCGTTGCGCCCTCGCGGATCGATTGGCCGCCGCCTTACCAGACCGCGACCGAGAAATATTCGAGCCAGGTGCGCCTCGCGGCTGACCACGTCAATCTCGAAGGCTACGTCGCGGGCCAGCCGTTTCCGATCCTCGATGCGAACGATCCCGATATCGGCCAGAAGATCATGTGGAACCAGTACTTCAAGCCGATCGCGACCGACGATCTCGATCTGCGTTACTTCGAATGCCAGGTCGTCAAGCAAAACCCCGGCGCGCAGCAGGAGATCCTGAAGCAGACCGAGGCCGCGCACGCGGCCGGATACTCGGAGATCGGCCGCACCGAAGTGGAGCCGATGCCAGCCGATCCCGATTTTCAGAGCACCGGCATCTGGGCGCGCAGCGCGCTTTATCCTGTCCTCGCGCCAGCCGAAGATCGCGGCACGGGGGGACTTCGTTTTCGCTACTGGGATGCGAATCGCGCCGACGACGCGTGGGTTTACCTTGCAAGCGTTAGACGCATCCGCCGTCTCGACGAATCAATCATGAGCACATCGGCGGGCCTTTCGACCTGGGATGCCGACCACGTCGGAGGATTCGCGGCCAAGCCGCAGGAGTACAAGTTCAAATATCTCGGTGACAAGGAGATGCTTGCGTGTGCGCATGCGCGCACCGTTCCGGCCCAGCCCTGCGCAACCGACGGCGGCGCGACGACCTGCGGCGATGACTGGGAGATGCGTCATCAGTACGTCGTCGAGGTGACGCCCCGTCCCGGTCGCGCGGCCAACGTGCTCCAGTCGAAAACGATCGTTTACGTCGACGGCGAGGCGTGGTTCACGCCCTACACTGACAGCTACGATCAGAAGGGCGAGCTCTGGAAGACGCAGATCTATCTCTTTACGTATCGCGACCGGCCGGTGCCCGATGCCAAGGTTGCGGTGTATCCATTCAAGCGCCAGTTCAATATCGCGGGTTCGAGCGTCGACGTGCAGACCGGGATGGTGACCACTTGTTATCTGCCGGGCGCCGACATGCCCGAGCGCGAATGCTGGTATATCAATATGGGCGCCGTCGATCGCGACTTCTTCACGACGGAGGCAATGCGCAAGGCGGGTCATTGACGGGCGACGCTGTCAGTTCGTCATTTAATCGCTGGCTGCCATCCAAATATCCTCCCGCCGGCACTTGCTGACTCAGAAGCCGGCGGGTAATCCCGATTCATGAGAATCGCCATCGTTGGTGGGGGGCCGGCGGGTCTGACTGCCGCAATCGCGGCGCGCCGGCTCGGTCTCGAGCCGCTGGTGTTCGAGCAGGCGCGGGACTTTCGGCGCATCGGCGGCGGGATTCTGATTCACAGCAATGGCTTGCGCGTGCTCGACGCGCTCGGGCTCTATCGCGGATTCGCCGCGAGGATGAACACCGTGCAGAAGCTGTTCTCAGTGCTGCCGGAAGGGTGCGTCGTTGGCAGCGTTGATTACGCCGATCTCGCGATTCCCTTCAATCGATGCGCCGTCGTGATGCGCTACGAGCTGCAGGAGTACCTGCTCAGCGAAGCGCAGTGTGCCGGCGTAAAGATCGAGTTCGGCCAGCGCTTGATGGGGTTCGCATCCAACAACGGACGCGGCGAGCTCGAATTCGAAAGCGGCATGGCGTGCGAGGCCGATGTCGTCCTCGCCTGCGATGGATATCGCTCGGCGACACGCGCGGCGGCGGGAATCGCGGCGAAGGTAATCGACATCAATCAGGCCTATCTGCGTGGGATCGCCGAGCGCTCCGTTGACAAGTCCTCGATTCGCGAGCTGTGGGGCGTTGACGGACGCCGCTTCGGTATCTGCCCGTTGCCGGGAGAGCGCACGTACTTTTTTTGCAACGCTCCGCCAGGCGGGTGGGAAGAAACACGCAGTGAGCATCTCAATGAATGGATCGCGGGCTGGAGCGCGTTCGGCGACGAAGTAGCCGGCTTGCTCAATTCGGTCGCGGATTGGAGCCGCGTCAATTACGACGAGCTGCATGAAATACGATGCCGCGAATGGGCGCGGCCTCCGGTCTTCGTAGTCGGCGATGCCGCTCATGCGATGACGCCGAATCTCGGGCAGGGCGCTAACTCCGCGATGGTCGATGCGATCGTGCTGGTCAGGCTGCTGGCCGAAGCCGCGGAATATGGCGCGAGCCTCGCCGAGGTTGCAGCGACGTACCAGGAGATCCGCCAGCGATTCGCAACGCGCATTCAGACTACCGCGCGCTGGATGGGCTCGATGGCCTCGTACAAATCGGGCCTCGCGCGAACAGCGCGCAACCGCGCGATGGGTCTGATGCAGTCTCGCAAGACGATGCGCAGCGCGGCGCTCGTCGGCGCGGGCTACAATCCGCTGGAGGAGCGATTCCTTCGTTCCATCTCTTAAATCCCTCTCCCGTGACTTAACGGGAGAGGGGTTCAGAAACTTTGTTATGGGCGATTCGACTATTTGATAGCGAGCGCATTCGGCGGGGAGCCTACGCCGCCGGGGATATTCAGCGGCGCCGAGGTAATGAAGAACTCATAGCGGCCATCTGCTGCGCAATCCGCGGCGAGGCCTTCGAGATTCCACATCTCGCCGATCGGCATGCCGAAGTACGAGAGCATCCTGAAGTGCAGGAATTCTTCGCCTTCGGACTTCGGCAGCGCCTCGAGTGCAGGCGAATCCGAGGCGACGGCCGCGACATGGTTGTCCCATAGCCATCGCGCGGTGCGCTCGCTGCCCTCGATTCCCGGCACGACCGTCTCACGCGCCAGTTCCTCTTTGAGCTCCGGGCTGGCCGACATGTAGAACTTGGTCCATCCGATGCGGATCAACAGGATGTCACCCGCCGCGATCCTGGTCTTCTGCGCGTCGAGCGTGTCCTGGAGATCCTCGAGCGGAATCGACATCGCGCGGATGAAGTCGATGCTCTTGCCGACCTTCTCGTAGTAGCGATCGATATCGGCCAGCACGCCGCGGCCGGCGATTCCGCGCCGCGCCATGTTGTCGATACCGAGGCGCGTGCCGCCGCGGCCGGTGATTTCATAGTCGGGGATTCCGTTGTAAGCGCCGTCAACGGGATGCTTGACGTGGGCGAGCGCGTCCCATTGCGACGACGCCTGCGGATAGAAGTTGTCGAGATAGTCGTCGAGCACGTATTCGGCGTTGGGGAAAATCTTGACGGTGTGCTGATGCTTGCCACGGGTGAAGAGCGGCGGATCGGGAATGTTGATGGGCAGATTGAGCGCGAAAACCTTGCCGTTCTTGATGGATTGCGCGGCCCATACGACGCGTTCCGGCGTCATCAGGTTGATGGTTCCGACTTCATCGTCGTCGCCAAAAACGCCCCACGCCGCGCCCTCGGGAGCGCCGGCGCGGACGGGGAGTTCGCTATAACTGGGGATCTTCGGACCCGACGGCGCCTTTGCTCGCGGCGCCGCCGCAGGACGTGCGGCAGCCTTTGGTTTCGCGATCGTCTTGGGGCGTGCCGCTACTTTCGCCTTGGGCTTCGGCGCCTTGGTTACCATTTTCTTCTTGGGTTTGGGAGCTATCTTGCGGGCCTTGGGTGCGGCCTTCTTGGCCTTGGGTTTGGATTTCGCCACCGATACCACCTCCTGATTTTTGCCGGGGATGCCTCGTTTCTTCTCTAACAGGTCGCAAGCCAATCGCAAGTCCGAATCACATGGCTGCGGAGGGCTCGAAGCACAGCGCGTGGGCCAAATCTGAATTTGCCGATGATCTAAACTCGACCAGCATCGATACGTCGAACCGCCTTGTTAGCCATTCCTCGTGATGTTATCCTGCCGGATTGCTCCTTGCTCCAACCTTGGGGCTAAATCCACAAGGAGGTCTGCGCAATTTGCGCCGTTACGAAACTATCTTCATTCTTCGCCCCGACCAGGGCGAACCACAAATCAAGGACACTATCAAACGCTTCGAGGGGATTATCTCCTCGGGCGGCGGTGAGCCGATTGAGACCGAGGAATGGGGTTCGCGCGAACTCGCCTATCGAATCAAGGGTGAGCGCCGCGGCCATTACGTGCGCCTCGACTACGTTGCGACCGGGCCCGTGATGAACGAGGTTGAGCGTAACCTGAAGCTGGCCGACCCCGTGCTGCGCTACCTGTCCGTGATGCTCGACGACAATGCTGACGCGGCCAAGGCGCGCGAGGAAATCGATGCGCGCAATCGCAGGATCGCCGAGGCCAAGGCAGCAGCCGAGGCTCGGATGGCGGCTCTGGCAGCGGCTCAGCAGGAAAAGGAAAAGATCGAGGACGCGCCCGAAGAGCTTATGATGGAAGCGAGCGCCGAGGACGTCGCCGAGCCCGAGGGTGGCAGCGAATCGAATTGAGCTCGAAGGCCGGGTCCTGAGCACGCCCGAATTTCGCGTATCGCCTTCGGGCGCGCCGTTCCTGCGGCTGCTGGTGGAATGCGGTCAGGCGGGTGAGGAACTCAGCCTGTCGGTGCTGCTGACGGGATCCAAGGCGACGGCAATCAAGGCGCTTATTGAGCCGGGACGGCCGGTGAGGGTCGTCGGGAGGCTGAGGGCGCTCCGGGTCTCGGCGGCTGCGCAGCGGCCCGAGACGGCATTCGAAGTAGTCGCGGAATCGATAGACCCGGCGGATTCTTAAGACATCAATCAGCCCTTTAACTTTAAAAAGGGCTACAATGTAAGGATCGGAAATGGCAGACGAAGAAAGAAGCGAACGAGGCGGGGATCGTCCCCGCTCTGAAGGCGGCGGCGGGCGCGGCCCCCGCGGCGAAGGCCAGGGGGGAGCGGGCGAAGGACGCGGCGGCGAAGGCCGGGGCGGCGGAATGCGCCGGCGGCCGGGCGGACGGCGCAAGGTGTGCCGTTTCTGCGCGGACAAGACCCTCAAGGTCGATTACAAGGACGTGCGCACGCTGCAGAGCTTTATCACCGAAGGTGGCAAGATCGTGCCGAGCCGGACCTCGGGCAACTGTGCGAAGCATCAGCGGCAGCTCGCGATCGCGATCAAGCGAGCGCGGGTGATTGCGCTGCTGCCGTTTTCGACGCTCGGAGTGTAAAGGCGACGGGCGAGTGACGCGCAAGGCAATAATCGGGATGATTCGCGCGGTCGCGTTGGCGGCGGCGTTGTTTCTCGCCGGCGGCGCGATTCCGGTGGTGGGCGGAATCGCGATGCTGTTCGCGCCGGCGCCGATCCTGATTTATGCCGTCGGGCGTTCGAATCCGATCCTGCGCGGAGTCTTGTCGGTTGTGCTTGCAACGGGCCTCGTGGTGCTTGGCTCAGGTGTGTATGGCGGCGTCACCTATCTGCTGACGTTTGGCCTCGCGACGGCGATCGTCTGCTACATGTTGGAGCGCCATTTCTCGTTCGAGGTGATAACGGCGGTCGCTGCGGGCGCGATGTTTGCGGCATCCGCAGTTGCCGCGGTCGTGCTGCTGGGCGGTCCCGATGCACTTATCGCGGCGATGCGCGCGCAGCTCACCGAGGGCATGCAGCGCGGGCAGGAACTCTACAAGTACGTGGGCGTCGATGCGTCGATCCCCGCCGATACGCAGGCGAGCGTGGTCACGCTGACGATGAAGCTGATCCCGGCGCTGGCGCTGTTGGTCGCGGGCGTCTCGATCCTGTTCAATTTGCGGCTTTTCTGGCGATGGACCGGGCCGCAGCGTCTTAGCTACAGCCTTTTCGCCGACCTGTCGCGATGGTCGACGCCGGAGTGGCTCATCTGGCCGCTGCTCGCGACCGGATTCGGGATCTTCATTCCAATCGGTGCCGCAAGCGATATTGCGCTCAACGGCTTCTTGGTCACGATGGCGATCTACTTCTGCCAGGGGCTGGCGATAATTCGATTTTACTTCCAGAGTCTGGGAGTGCCGGCGATCGTGCGGATCGTAATTTATTTCCTGCTCGCGCACGTCGTGGTGGCGGCTCTGGTCTGTATCGCGGGGGTTTTCGACATGTGGATTGATTTCCGGCGGCTTAAGCCGCCGAGCCAGGAGGCCGGCAGCTTCGGCGATTTTTTCTAGGCGCGGCTTTCTTGGCAAACGACATCAGGCGGAAAGAGACATGAACGTGCAAATAATTCTCAACGAAGATGTACCCAATCTCGGCCGGACCGGTGACGTGATAAAGGTGCGCGCCGGCTATGCCCGTAACTACCTGTTGCCGCGCAATCTCGCGTCAGAGGCCGACGAGAACAACCTGCGCGCGTTTGAGCATCAGAAGGGGATCGCGATGCGCAAGCGCGAGGCGCAGAAAATCGCGGCCTCGTCGATCAAGGACAAGATCGAGGCAATCACGCTCACGATCGCCGCCCGCGCGGGCGAAGAGGGCAAGCTCTTCGGCTCGGTCACCAATATCGACCTCGAACGCGCCTTGCGCGAAAAGGGTCTCGATATCGAGCGGCGCAAAATCGTGCTGCCTGAACCGTTGAAGCAGCTGGGAGATTACACCGTGCCGGTCAAGCTTGATGCCGATGTCGAGGCGAGCTTGAAAGTTGTCGTGGCGGCGCAAGCGGAATAAGGACGCGGCGAATGATCAAACTCTACGACTTCTTGTCCTGCCCCTACGGCCAGAAGGTCAGAATCGTGCTGGCTGAAAAGAGCCTCAGCTACGATCTGGTCCCGGTCGACCTGACGCAGAGCGAGCATCGGCGTCCCGAGTTCCTGCGGCTGAATCCGTTCGGCCGGGTTCCGGTGCTGGTCGATGAAGATTCGACGATTTACGATTCGACGATTATCAATGAGTACCTCGAGGATGAGTATCCCGAGCCGCCCGTGCTGCCGGCGATCGGCTCGAGTGGAATGCGCTCGCGCGCGCGAATCTTTGAGGATTTTGCGGATACGTCATTCACGCCGCAGGTCGGCCAACTCATCGCCGAAGCCTCGAAGGCCGAGGGCGAGCGCGATCAGAATCGCCTCACCCGGCTGCATCAATCGGTCGAACGGATCCTGGACTACCTCAACAACGAGCTCAAGGGTCAGCAGTTCCTGGCGGGCGAGTTTTCAGTGGCAGATATCGGTTTCGCGCCGCGATTGCTGGTGCTCAAGGATCTTGGAATCGACGTGGCTGGAAACAATCGCGCGAACGTTGATGCCTGGCTGAAGCGGATGATCGAGCGGCCGAGCATCCACAACCTCGAGGGCGTTTCGGTCGAAGTCGTCGCCGGCGGCTGATCGAACTTCGAGGCGAGGTTTAGAAAAACGGACGCGCCGCCCGAGTGATCGGGCGGCGCGTCGCATTACTGATGGGTTAACGGATCGAGTGACGGACTGACAACATTAATGGATCACCGCAGCAATTAATAGCGGCTCTCGGGGGTCTCGCCGAATAAATCTTCTTCGTCACGGATGCTCGGTCCAACGCCCGTGAGCCTGAACATGAGCTTGGCGGCGAAGAGTTTGTCGCCGATACGGCCTTGGGGCTTAAGGAATCCGCCATGACGTTTGCATCGCGGGCACGCCATCGTGCCGCTCAAAAGCCCTGCGTTTGCGGGCGTAATTCTCAGATCGAACTGAACGCCGCAGCCGGGGTTCTGGCATGCGGTGCGATAGACGATGCCCTGGTTGGTGGTGCTGGTCTCGTGTTTGCTGACTGCTGTTTGCATCTTACTCCCTCCTACCGGGAGGCCCTAAGCCTTCGATCGGCCTAGTACGCCGAGTGTCGATTTCTTAGACGTAATCACTTGGGGAAAGTTTCAAGCAATCTACGTGCCTCAGCGGCTTCATTGGCGATTTGCGGAAAATCTAAATAAAATCAACGTAAATTCTTCCGAAGAGGTGTTCGCACTGTAACGGATATGCGTCGCTGCGACATTTTTCATGCGGTTTTGGGTCAAGTTTCGAGTTCGAGCAAATCCGGTCCAGGATTTGCGCGTCTTTCAGGTATGGCTTTTCCGCGACTTTCAAACCGCTTATACTTGCGGCGCTCGCTGCCTTCTTCACTGCTGATGCCGCGGGGATTTCCTCAATGAGAACGCTTGCGCTCGTGATGGCGGGAGGCCAAGGCACCCGGCTGCATCCTCTGACTCGCGACCGTGCCAAACCTGCAGTCCCGTTCGGCGGCAAGTACCGTATCATCGACTTCGTTCTGTCCAATCTCGTCAACTCCGGCATCTACTCGATCTATGTTCTCGTCCAATGGCGCTCGCAGTCGCTGATCGAGCATCTCAAGGACGGATGGCAATTCGGTGGCATGCTGCCCGACCATTTCGTGATCCCTGTGCCCGCGCAGATGCGGATGGGCGAGTCGTGGTACCAGGGCACTGCCGACGCGATCTTCCAGAACCTCAATCTGATTGAAGATACGAAGCCGGACCTCGTAGCGGTTTTCGGCGCCGATCATATCTACCGGATGGACATCGAGCAGATGATCGAGTTCCACATGGACCGCAAGGCCGCCGTCAGCGTTGCGACACTCCCAGTGCCGGTCGAAGAGGGCGATCAGTTCGGCATTCTCGATGTGGACTCGGGCCTCAGGATTTCCGGTTTCGAGGAGAAGCCTGCCTCGCCGCAGCCGATGCCCGGGGCGCCCGGCAAGTGCCTGGCCTCGATGGGCAACTATCTATTCGATCCCGACGTGCTGCGCGAAGCGCTAATCGAGGATTCGACCAAGACCGGCAGCCATCACGATTTTGGCCGCGACCTGATCCCGGCGCTGATCGAGCGCGTGCCGGTATACGCATACAACTTCATGACCAACCGCATCCGCGGCGACTCCGAGGTCAATCTCAGCTACTGGCGCGATGTCGGTACGATCGATTCGTACTACGATGCCAATATGGACCTGCGCGATGCGCGGCCTCATCTGAATCTCTACAATCCGTATTGGCCGCTGCGCACCGCCTACTACCAGCAGCCGCCGGCGAAGTTCGTGTTTGATGAAGGCGGCCGCCGCGGCGTGGCGCTGCATTCGGCGGTTTCCGAGGGATGCATCGTCTCGGGCGGCACTGTGCGTAACTCGGTGCTCGGCCGCTCGGTGTTTATACATTCGTACAGTACGGTTGAGGATTCGGTGATAATGGACTACGTCGAGATTGGGCGGCACGCGCGCGTGCGCCGGGCGATTATCGACAAGAACGTTCATATCCCGGAGGGAGAGGAAATCGGCTACGATCTCGATCGAGATCGCCAACGCTTTTTCGTGACGGAGTCGGGGCTGGTGGTGATTCCCAAGGGACCAAAACGCGAGCGCTCAGTCCTCTGATGGCGACCGATAGCGCTGGACAACAATACGACTCGCTCCACGAGTCAGACGCATCACGCAACGGGACCGACGGCGCTGCGCACGCCGCGAACGGCGGCCCCGAGCTTGCCCCGGTGCCGGAGACGATATGGCGTCCGATTCGCCGCTCCGATCTGCAGCTTGGCGTAAAGGATAAGATCCAGTTCTGGCTGATGATCGCGACGTTGCACGTCCTCAGCCTGATGCCGGATTCCGTGCTCGCATGGCTGGGAGTCAGGGCAGGGCGCCTCGTATGTCGTCTCGACCAGCGCCACACGAAGATCGGGATGCAGAACCTCGCGATCGCATTCCCCGACAAGAGCGAAGCGGAGCGCGCCGCGATCCTCAAAGCCTCGTATGAAAATCTCGGCCGCACCGGCGCCGAATACGTTCGCCTCGGCGGTTTCGGATGGCGCCGGCTCAGGGACCGCGTCGGCTACGAGAATTTCCAGACCTGGGTCGGGCTCCAGCATCGCTATCGCGGCAAGGGCATCTTGGTCCTGACCGCGCACTTCGGCAATTTCGAACTACTGGGTCCGGCGCACGCGATGCACGGCTACCAGATTTCGCTCGTGCATCACACGCAGCGCTTCCTGGCCGGCGAAGCGGTAATGACATTTATCCGCGAGCGCGCTGGCGTCGAGATCATCCGCAAGCACAAGGCGGCGCGGATCCTGCTTCGCAGCCTGCACAAGAGCCAGCTCATCGGCATCCCGTTCGATCAGAACGCCAAGCGATCCGAAGCGACGTGGGTGCCATTCTTCGACGAGCCCGCCGCGACTACCACTGGTGTGGCGCGCGTCGCGCGGATTTCAGGCGCGCCCGTGATGCCGGTGTTTATCGTACGTCAGCCGGACATGCGCACGCACAAGATCGTGATCTTCGACGAGGTTCACCAGCAGCGGACCGCGGATGCCGAAGCCGATGCCCATGAGAACACGGCGCGCTTCGTCAAAGCCGTCGAGGAAGTTGTGCGCCAATATCCCGAGCAGTTCCTCTGGATTCATCGCCGCTACCGCACCCGCCCGCGCGGCATGGCGCCAATCTACGACAAGTAGAAAACGACTCCTTAAGAATCTCTCTCCAGGGACAGGAGCGACGCTCGACGTGACACGCCCGCAATGACTTCAGCCGCGTATCATCGCCCGAGGTCGGTGCGGCGGTTGTTCCACTTTTCCCAGAACGTCACTGACGATGCCGGCTTGCGCTCCGGCCGTGCCCAGCGTCCCTTCGGATAGCCGATCGGTATGAGCGCGATATTCGCGTACTCGGGCGGCACGCCGAGCCGTGCGTCGATCTCCTTGGCGTGCATCGAATGAAGCTGCGTGATCGATGAGCCGAGGCCGTAGGCGCGCGCCGCCAGACACAGGTTCTGGATCGCCGGGAACAGTGCGTTGGTCATCGGCTCGCCCTTGCGCCGCGAATCGTTGTACTTTTTCACGCACGCGAACAGCATCACGGGAACTTCGGCGCAGTGCTCCGCGAGGTATTTCGCTGAGCGCAGGATCCGTCCGCGCGGGCTCTGCGGATCGTTTGCCACGATCTCGCGCGCGGCCGGCGTGAAGTACACCTCCCACGCTTTCAGGTAGCGCTCGGCCACGAACTGTTTCATCTCCGGCTCGGTGACGACGAGAAAGATCCACGGCTGACGATTACTGCCACTGGGCCCCATCGTGGCGGCCTCGATGACCTTCTGAATAACCGCATCGGGAACGGGATCGGGCTTGAGCCGCCGCATCGATCGCGTCGTGTAAATCGCTTCGAAGAGATCGAATTCTGGTTGTCCAAACATGGCCGCGAACCTATCAGCTTTCGTAGATTATGCGGATAGCCGCGCGAAAAGTCCGGGCTTCCGTGCACCCGGCGCGATCGGATATGAAGTACGCACCGGCGCGGCCGGGACGGAGGATTTAATGGCCGAAATCATTCTGCATCAATATCCGAATTCTCCCTTTTCGGAGAAGGTTCGCAAAATTCTCGCGCTCAAGAAGGTGGCCTGGCGCTCGGTCGATCAGCCGGTCATCATGCCCAAGCCCAAGCTTATCCCGCTCACTGGCGGTTACCGGCGCATCCCGGTCCTGCAGATCGGCGCCGACGTGTGGTGCGACTCGCAGATCATCGTGCGCAGGATCGATGAACTCTATCCGGAGCCTACGATGTATCCCGGCAACACCGAGGGTATCTGCAACTCGGTCGCGCTTTTTGCCGATCGGCGCTTCTTCTTTTCCACGACGCCCGTGATCTTCGAGAAGCTCGCGGCATCGGTGCCAAAAGAGTTCATCGAAGATCGCTCCAGGATGATGGCCGGCACCGGCTCCAATTTCACCGAGCTTACGGCGACGGCGCCCGACGCTCGCAACCAGGTGCGCGCGTTCCTCGAGCTGCTCGACCATCAGGTATCGGACCGGCAGTTTGTGCTGGGCGGGAGCTTCAGCCTTGCCGACGCCGCGTATTTCCACTGCGTATGGTTCCTGCGCGCCGAGCCTTCGTCATTCGCGCTGGCCGAGCGATATCCAAGCCTGATGAAGTGGTTCGATCGGGTCGAAAAGATGGGCGTGGGAAGCGTCACGCCGATGGAACCAGACGAGGCTCTCAAAATCGCGCGCGACAGCAAGCCCGCGACGCGCGAGCAATTCGATGAAACCGATCCCAACGGCCTCAAGCCCGGGATGACGGTGAGTGTGACGCCCGATGACTACGGCTTCGATCCTGTCACCGGCAAAGTGGTGGTAAGCACGATTCACGAGATCGCGATCGAGAGGAACGACGCCGAAGTCGGCACGATCGTGAATCATTTTCCGAAGGTGGGCTTCCGCATCAAAGCCGTCTGACAAGGACAATCATAGCAAGTCGCTGATAAAGCGGAGCCGTCGCTAGCCGGTTCCGCTTTTCTTTGAATACCAGTGGCTATTCTAGATAGTCACTTTAGGTACTCACTACTAGAAAGTACCTAATTGTTTTTACTACTCACTCTCCGTAAATTGACTATAGGAACATCGGTCGAAAGGGGGATCGGGTTGTGGTGCGTTCCTATGCCCGCCGGTGGTGGGGGATCGGGGCTGCGCTGTTGCTGGTGGTAGGGGTCCTGGCGATCGTCGCGGCGACGCCAGGACCCGGGCCCTTTGCGCAAGCACTCACTTGGCAATTCCTTGGGCCTGAACCGATCACGAATGAGATCCCGACTTTCGGCGGCGTGCCGCTTGGCTCCGCGTTGTCATCCGCGACCGGGCGAGTGACCGCTGTCGTCGCCGATCCCACCAGCTCAGGACGGCTCTTCGTGGGCACGGCCAACGGCGGCGTCTGGATGCGCCCGAACTCGACGGCGCCGTTTACTCCGATCTTCGATACTCAGCCGACGCTCGCAATCGGCGCGCTCGCGCTCGACACGACTACCTCGCCGAGTCCCACGCTCTATGTCGCTACGGGCGAGGGCAACATGGCGGCGGACTCGTACTACGGACAGGGCATTTTCGTGTCGAGCAATCTCGGCAGCACCTGGACGCAACTCGCCGCGAGCTCGCTCGCCGATCAGTCGATCGCAAGCATCGCGGTCGACACCTCGGAGAACCCACGCTTCATCTACGCGGCATCGACGTTCGGCTCGAGCTCGAGCCGCTCGGGCGCGAGCTGGATGCAAGGGAGCGTCTCGCAGCTTGGTCTGTGGCACTCAACCGACGGCGGCACTACCTGGCAGACCTATCCGCTCGGGACGTTTGGCTCGTGTCCTTATTTTCAGATGAATCCGTGCCCGGCGCAGTCGGTCGCGGTCGATCCCGTCACGCCTGCCGATGTCTACGTGACGATTCTCGGCGGCGGACTTTTCCGCTCGACCAATTCGGGCACGACTTGGTCGCGGATAAGCCTTCCCGGTCTCGGCAGCAATCTCGGACGCGAAACCGTCGCTGCGAACAGCGGAACCGTCTATGTGATGGTCGGCGCTCCCGACTGGGACGAGTATTCGGGATTTTTCAAATCGACCAACGCGGGAGTGACGTGGCAGACCGAAACCGTGCCGAGCGCCAGAGTCGGCAGCGTCACGATCGACGGCACCAGTTCCGCCAACTTCTCGCTCTCGTACTTCAACCAGGCGCTCGCGATCGATACCGGCGACACTACCGGCGACACCGTGATTTTCGGCGGCGTTGGAATCTACAAATCAACCAACTCCGGCAGCACCTGGACGTTCCTCGCCGCGAGCGGCGGCACCCATGGCGATCAGCATGCGATCTCGTTCGACCCGCTGAGTACGCATAGCTTTTATCTTGGCAACGATGGCGGGCTTTTTCGCTTCGACTCGCCGAGCTCGACCTTCGGCGCGCTCAACACCACGCTGGCTGTTGCGCAGGCGCAAGCGATCGGACCTCATCCTACTGACAGCACAACGCTGCTGATGGGATTCGAGGACAACGGCACCACGCGCATCAGCGGCAATCGCGGCGGCTCGCTCGCGATGGCGCAGGTCGACAATAATGACGGCGGCTTCGCGTTGTTCGATTTGAAGAATCCGCTCTTCGCGTACCATACGTTCGCGACCGCTTCCGCAGGGCCGGTGATTTCGCGCTCTAGCGACGGCGGCAACACCTGGACCTCGACGACGCCGACCACGAACCTCGACAATGCGATGCGAGCGGCGGCCGATAAAGGAGCGGCCCAGTTCCCTCCCCTGGCGAGCGATCCGGCAACTGCACAGCGCGTCCTGTTCGGCGCGCACTCGGTCTATGTCTCGACCGACGGTCTGAACACCTGGGCGCGGCAGACGACGCAGGACCTCAGCGGCGGATGCCCCAACGGCGCGTGTGCCTTGGCTGATATCGAGGTCGCGCCCTCAAACAACGCCGACGCCTGGGCGATCGCGATGGAAACGAACAGCACCTTCAGGCCGACGCCGTTCCAGGTTTACAACACCACGCAGGCGAACCTGAACAGCGGCGTGACCTGGACCAACGTCACGCCGAATCTTCCTGCCTGGGTGTTTCCCGACAGCACGCAGGCGACCACAATCGCGATCAATCCGTTCAACAGCCAGATAGCATACCTGGGGCTTTCGGGTTACACGGCGCTGACCGGCACCGGCCATATTTTCGTGTCATCGGACTTCGGCAGGACGTGGGCTTCCGCCGACGGCAATCCAAACCTCGATACGCCGCCGCCCTCCAATGCGCTCCCCGATGTTCCGGTGTTGAAGCTGCTCGTCGATCGAACCGATTCTACAGGCCAGACGATTTATGCGGGAACCGACACCGGCATGTACCAATCGACTGACGGCGGCAACGATTGGGCGCAACTCACGGCTGGAATGCCGCCCGCAGTGCCCGTGTTTGACCTCGAACAGAACTCGGCGGGCACGATCTTCGCCGCAACGCATGGCCGCGGTATCTACCAGTTAACCAACGGCGGAACGCCGACGCCAACCGCAACTCCGACCGGCGGTCCCACGCCAACCCCAACTGCCACCGCGACTGCCACTGCAACAAGAACCGCCACGCCGACCCCGACTGCTTCCTCAACCGCGACTTCGACGCCGACCAGCACGCCGAGTCACACCCCAACTCCAACGCCGACCGCCACGGCCACACCAAGTCATACGCCGACCCCGACGCCAACCGCCAGCGCGACGTCAACCGCCACCGCCACAGCAACCTCAACGCCGACGCCGACTGCGACGCCGACCGTGGTTGCGATCACGTCGCCGGCCAACAATGCGACTGTCTCGGGCACTGTCAGCATCGTTGTTACGGCGCAGGAGCCCCCTGTTTCGTGGGTTAACCTCGTAATCGACGGCAACTACATCGCCTCGTCGCCGCCGCTCACTTTCAGCTGGAATACGACGAGCTATAGCAACGGCCCGCATACGATTGAAGTTGACGCCAAGAATTCGAGCGGCACGATGCTCGGCAGCGCAATCATCACGGTGACCGTCCAGAACGGCGGACCGACTCCAACGCCGACTCGCACCGCGACGCCGACGCCCACGGCAACCCAAACGCCTACTCCGACCGCTACGGCAACTCCGGTCGTGGCGATCACTTCGCCCGCGAACAACGCGACCGTGTCAGGCACGGTGAATATCGTTGTTACCGATCAGAATCCGCCGGTGTCGTGGGTGAATCTCGTGATCGACGGCAACTACATCACGTCGTCGCCGCCGCTCACTTTCAGTTGGAACACGACGACTTATAGTAACGGCCAACATACCATCGAAGTTGACGCCAAGGATTCCAGCGGCAACCTGCTCGGTACCGCGATCATCACCGTCACGGTGTCGAACTAGCCAGCGCGCGATACTCATGCGCCAGGATGCCCATCACGATCGTGTCGAAATACTTGCCGCCAAGGTACTTGTCCTGGCGCAGCACGCCCTCGCGCTTGAAGCCGCATTTCTCGTACGAGGCGATGCCGCGCGGGTTGTATTCGAACACCCGCAGGCTCACGCGATTGAGATTGAGCTTGTCGAAGGCGAAGCGCAGCAGCACGCGCATCGCATCGGTGCCGTAGCCTTTGCCCCAACTCGGCTTGTCGCCGATCACGATCCCGACTTCGGCGCTGCGATTGACCCAGTTGATCGCGTGCAGGTCGGTCGAGCCGAGATAACACCGGTCAGTCAATGTCTCGATCACGAACAGACGCGAGTTCGGCTGCACTTCGGACGCATGCTCGATGAAGCGCTCCTCGGCAAGCCGCGACATCGGTCCGAGCAACATCTCGCCGCCGAGAAAGTTCGTCACCTCCTCGTCGACAATCCACTTCATGATTGCATCGATATCTGAGCGCTCGATTCCGCGTAGTCTGACCAGTTTTCCTTCCATCGCATTCCCCCTAGCCGTCACAAAAACAAGAAGGGCAGCCACCTGGGCTGCCCTTCAGCATTTTCTCTTTCCAGGTCTCGCTAGTTGCCTTTGGGCAGCATGAGTACTCGTTCGCCGATGATATTGTGCTGGATCTCGCTCGTGCCTCCGGCGATCGTGAGCGCGCGCGATGCGAGCATCCGGTACGACCATTTGCCCCGATCGATCGCCATCGGGGCGTGAAATTCGATCTGGCTGTAGGGCCCGAGGATTTCCATCGCGAGCTTGTTCATCCGGAGGTTCAGCTCGCTGGTACAGAGCTTCAGCACCGAGCCTTCCGGTCCTGGCGGCAGTCCCTTGAGCCGTCGCGTGAGCTGGCGATAACCGGTGTACTTGAGCGCGGCGGCCTCGCAAGCGAAGCCCGCGATCTTCTGCTGCACGCTGTCGTCGTCCCACGCCGTGCCGCCGTTGAACTTGACCATTTTCGCGAGGTCGCGCAGCTCGCGCACCTGGCCCATCAGGTCGCGGCCGCCGCCGATTCCCGAGCGCTCGAACATCAGCGTGGTGATCGCGACCTGCCAGCCCTGGTTTTTCTCGCCGATGAGATTCTTCTTCGGCACGCGTACGTCCTCGAAGAAGACCTCGTTGAAGTTCGCGTCGCCCGTGATCTGCACCAGCGGGCGCACGGTGACTCCCGGACTATGCATGTCAACCAGGATGTAGCTGATGCCCTTGTGCTTGGGCGCCTGCGGATCGGTGCGCGTTAGCAGGATGCACATGTCGGCGTGATGCGCATCGGAGGTCCAGACCTTCTGGCCGTTGATAACGAAGTCATCGCCGTCCTCGACCGCACGGGTCTGGAGGGACGCCACGTCGGAGCCGGAACTGGGCTCGGAATATCCCTGGCACCAGATCTCCTCGGCCGAGAGGATCTTCGGGACGTAACGTTTCTTCTGCTCCTCGGTCCCCCAATGGATGATGGTCGGGCCGACGAGCATGATGCCGAGGCCGTTCACCAGCATCGGCGTGTTGGCCTTGGCGAGTTCCTCGTTGTAGATGAGCTGCTGCGTGATGGTTGCGCCGCGGCCACCGTATTCCTTGGGCCAGCTTAGTCCGACCCAGCCGCCCGCGTGCATCTTGCGATGCCAATCGAGGCGCCGCTTCCATTCGTCGGTGCCGCCCTCGTGCATCTCGTCCATGGCGTTGTCTTCCGACGCCGCCTTGGGCTTGTTCTTCTGAAGCCAGCCGCGAAACTCCTGGCGAAACGCCTCATCGTCGGCGCTGAATTTGAAATCCATTGGTTTGATATCCCTCCGAGTCCGGTGCCGGTCGCGGCGTTTTTGTCGAGCACGAGGCTCGGCCGCGTTCCGGCCCCTAACAAGTGTTATATAAGCGAGCGCCGAAAAGCCGCGCAAGCGCCGCTTACGCGGAAAGACCGAGATAGCTGCGCGCGAACGCGGCCAGCACGTGCGAGCCTGTGTCGCCTGCGGCTTCAAGTCCGGCGAGCATTCCGCGTTGATCGTCGAGCGAACGATTTTGACTCAGCTTGAACTTTGCCTCGATCCGATCGATGGCAATCGCGATGCCGACGATCGCTCTGAGCAGCTTGTCGCGGAAGTCGTCCGGAATCCGGCCCGCGAGGTTCGGGTCGTACTTCGCGATCATGCGATCCAGTAGGCGCACCAGCGCGTGCGAATCGTCGAAGACACGCGCGCTCCCGTGGATATGCACCGCGCCGTAGTTCCAGGTTGGAACCGCAGGCGCCGCCGCATACCACGACGGCGAAATGTAAGCATGCGGGCCATTGAAAATCGCAAGCACGCGCGAATCGTGTTCGAGGTCACGCCACTGCGAGTTGGCGCGCGCAAGATGACCGACAAGAACGGCAGACGAGGGGCTCGATTGATCGAGCAGCATCGGCACATGCGTCGCGACGATTCCGTCGCGCGAGTTAGACACTAGCGTGGCGAAACTGTGCGCCTCGACAAAGCGGTAGATCGTCTGTGTATCGGAAACCTCGAAGGCTTTTGGAGTATACATTCCAATCCGCTCCGGGCTATCGCTCGCCCATCCGCGAATAGACCTCGGGGTCGACGCTCTCCATGTGGCGATCGGGATTCTCGAGCGCGGTGAAACCAAACTGGCGATAGAGACCGTGCGCGTCGCGGGTCGCGAGATGCCATCGGCGCAGGCCCTGCAAATCCGGATGGGCCCGGACGGCGGCCATCAGCGCCTTGGAAATTCCGCGCCCGCGATATGCTTCGAGCACGTACACGTCGGCGACGTACGCGAAGGTCGCACAATCTGTCACAACGCGCACGAAGCCAATCTGCGCGGCGCCGGCGAAGGCGCCGAAACACAAAGAGTTAGCGACCGCGCGCGCCACGACCTCGCGTGCAATCCCGTTCGCCCAATACGAGCGGGCGAGAAAAGCGCGGATCGCATCGACATCCATGCGCGCGCGGTCGGTCGTAATTTCGATTGCGCTCACTTCGTGCCGTTGCGCACCGCCGGCGAATTGCGCGCGAAGTCGAGCACGTGCATCGGCGTTGCGATATCCGCCGTCATCCGCGGATCCGGGATCGGCGTGCCAGCCCTGAGATGCAGCGGAATGACTCCCGCCCAATGGGGTAGGGCATAGTCCCCTTCGTCGTCCATTGCTTGTCCGACACGCACCTTGGCCGACGCCTCCTCGATCGGCAGCCGCAGGACCATCGTCGCCGCGAGCTCCTGGTCTGTCGGCGGCCGCGTGTTCTGCCACCGATATGGCACCAGCTTCTCGACCATCGCGCGCAGCATCCCGACCTTCGCTTCGCGATCGTCAACCCGCACTGCGGTGCCCAGAATTACTACCGATCGATAGTTGACCGAGTGATGGAACGCCGAGCGTGCCAGCACCAGTCCATCGATAAGCGTGACCGTGACGCAAATCGGCATCGTGTCGCTGGCGGTCTTCAGCATCCGGCTCGCGGCCGAACCGTGCACGTAGAGCTGATCGTCCTGGCGCACGTGGAGCGTCGGAATCGTGAAGGGCTGCCCGTCCTGCACGAAGCCGATATGGCAGATGAGCGCCTCGTCAAGGATTGAATTGATCGTCACGCGCTCGTAGGCGGCGCGCTTGGGGAGCCGCCGGAGCCGGGTTCGTTCGGTAGGTGTGACCGCTTCCATCTCACTCATCCTTTTGTTACAATACAAACTAATGAATGTATCAGTACGTTATCAGATTCGTGGCCAGTCAAGCAATGCGATCGCGGCGAGTATCGAAGATGCGATCCACGCGGGCCGCCTCGCGACCGGCGAGCAGTTGCCGACGGTGCGCGATCTCGCGCGCCGCCTGCACGTAAGTCCGACCACGGTCAACGCCGCGTACAATGCGCTGCGAGTGCGCGGCCTCGTGCGCGGCGCGGGCCGGCGCGGCACGGTAGTGAATCGCCGCCCGCCGCTGCTCACGCCCGCTGACGCCTCGCCGCCGCCAGGAGTGCGCAATCTCGCTGAGGGTGGGCCGGATCCCAAGTTGCTGCCGCCGCTCGGTCCGGCGATTTCTGCTTTGGATGCGGACCCAGGCCGCTATGGCGATACCGAGAATCTGCCCGAACTGGTTGAAGCGGCGCGCAAACAGTTCCGCGAAGATGGCATTGCCGTGGATTCGATCGCGGTGGTGAGCGGAGCGCTCGACGGCATCGAGCGCGTGCTGTCGAGCTACCTGAGCCCCGGCGATGTCGTCGCGCTCGAGGATCCGAGCTATACCGGCGTGCTCGATCTCATTGCGTCGCTCGGCCTCATCGCCGAGCCGGTCGCGATGGATGAGTTCGGCATGCTCCCGCGTGAACTCGATCGCGCGCTCAAGGCGAAGGCTAAGGCCTGCATTGTCACCCCGCGCGCACAGAATCCCACAGGTGCCGCGCTCGACCGCAAACGCGCAATGGAACTTCAGCGCGTTCTCGCGCGACATCCGGGGGTCGTTGTCATCGAGGACGATCACGCGGGGCCGGTCGCGGGCGCGCCTGCCTTGACGACGACGGCAGGGCTCGAGCGCTGGGCGATCGTGCGCTCGGTTTCGAAATCACTCGGCCCCGATCTTCGCCTCGCGACTTTGATCGGCGACGCGCGCACAGTCGCCCGCGTCGAAGGCCGCCTCAGGATAGGCCCGCGATGGGTCAGCCGGATCCTGCAGCGAATCGTCGTGAATATGTGGTCGGAGCCGAAAACCTGGCGCGCGATGAAGCACGCCGCCGACACCTACGCAGAACGCCGCCGCGCCATGATCGCGGCGCTCAACACGCACGGCATCGAAGCATACGGCCGCTCCGGTCTGAATGTCTGGATTCCAGTCGCAGAAGAAACCGCGATCGTGCAGGCCCTCGCGCGCAAAAGATGGGCCGTGCGCGCCGGCGAAATCTACCGCATCAAGAGCGCTCCCGGCATCAGAATAACGGTAGCATCGCTCGAACCCGCCGAGGCTGTCCGCATCGCCGCCGATTTCGCCGCCTCGCTACGCCCCCAAAGCCACGCCCGCCTCGCGTGATGATGCGCGCGTCAGGCAGGTGAGGGTTCTGGGTTGTTGAGATGCAGGCGAATGCTCACTCTGAGTGCGCGTTAATTCACTTTCGGCGGGCATCGGGCGATCCTGCACCCTCACCTGTTAGGCGCGCTTTGCGCGCCTAACCGCCCTCTCCCGTGACTTAACGTGAGAGGGTTTAAGAAGGTGAGCGCGCAAGTTTAGAATCGAGGGATCAACCCTTGGGCAGGCCGAGGACTCTTTCGCCTATGATGTTGTGTTGGATCTGATTCGTCCCGGCGTAGATTGTGGGGCCGCGGGCGGAGAGCATGCGGAACGACCACTTGCCCTTGTCGATTGCGAAGTCGGCGCCGAATTCGATTTGGCTGTAGGGGCCGAGCAGTTCCATCGCGTAGATCGCGATTCTTAGCGCGAGCTCTGTGCCGCACAGCTTCATCATCGAGCCTTCGGGGCCGGGCGGCAGGCCCTTCAACTGCCGCGTGAGCTGGCGATAGCCGGTGTACTTGAGCGCGAGCGCGTCGGCCGCGAACTCTGCCGCTTTCTGTCTCACGCCTGCGTCGTCCCACGCCGTGCTGCCGTTGCGCGGCACGCGCTTGGCGAGCTCGACCAGCTCATGCACCTCGCCCATGTAGCCTTCGCCGCCACCGCCGCCGCGCTCGAACATCAGCGTCGTGATTGCGACGTTCCATCCGTTGTTCAAACCGCCGACGAGATTCTTCTTCGGCACGCGTACGTCTTCGAAGAAAACCTCGTTGAAACCCTTCGACCCCGTGATCTGCACGAGCGGCCGCACGGTGATTCCCGGGCTACGCATGTCAACCAGCAGATAGCTGATGCCCTTGTGCTTGGGCGCCGCGGGATCGGTGCGGACGAGCAGGAAAATCAGGTCCGCATGCTGCGCCATCGAGGTCCAGACCTTCTGCCCGTTGACGACGAAGTCATCGCCGTCCTCGACTGCGCGCGTCTGGAGCCCTGCGAGATCGGAACCCGCGCCCGGCTCGGAATAGCCCTGGCACCAGACTTCCTCGCCCTTCAGGATCTTTGGCAGGTAGCGCGCTCGCTGCTCCTCGTCGCCCCAATGCATGAGCGTCGGGCCGAGCAGGCTGATGCCCATGCCGATGAACGGCTCGGCGAGCCCGAGACGATTCATCTCTTCCCGGAAGATGAGACGTTGCATTACGGTCGCGCCGCGGCCGCCATATTCCTTGGGCCAGTTGACGGCGACCCATCCGCCCTCGTTGAGCTTCTTGTGCCAGCGCACGCGGTCCTGCCATCCGTCGTCGGATTCCTCGGCCATCATATTGACGGAACCGGGTGCGTGACCCTTGTTGGCTTCGAGCCAGGTGCGCAGCTCTTTACGGAACGCTTCGTCTTCGGGCGTGTAGTTGAAATCCATCCGATGTCTTACCTCGTGAGATCGGTGGCCGCGACTATCAGCCCTTGGGCAGGCCGAGGACGCGCTCGCCGATAATGTTGTGCTGAATCTGATTGCTGCCGGCCGCGATCGTGCCGCCGCGCGACGCGAGCATCCTGAACAACCACTTGCCGTGATCCAGAGAATGCTCGGCGTAATACTCGATCTGGCTATACGGCCCGAGCAATTCCATCGCGAACAGCATCATGCGGTGATTCAGCTCCGTGCTGCAGAGCTTCATCATCGAGCCTTCAGGTCCGGGAGGCAATCCCTTGATACGCCGCGTGAGCTGGCGATAGCCGGTGTAGCGGAGCGCGTTGGCTTCGCAATAGAACTCGGCGATTTTCTGCCGCACGCTGTCGTCGTCCCACGCGCTGCCGCCGTTGCGCGGCAGTCTTTTCGCCAGATGAGCGAGATCCTCGCAGGTGCCGGTCGCGCCGCGATCGCCGCCGCCGCCCGAGCGCTCGAACATCAGCGTCGTGATCGCGACCTGCCATCCCTGGTTCTTCTCGCCGACGAGATTCTTCTTCGGCACGCGCACGTCCTCGAAGAAGACCTCGTTGAAGCCCTTGTTGCCCGTCATCTGCACTAGCGGACGGACCGTGACACCGGGACTGTGCATGTCAACCAATAGATAACTGATGCCCTTATGCTTGGGCGCCTGGGGATCGGTGCGGACGAGCAGAAAGATCATGTCGGCGTACTGCGCCATCGAGGTCCAGACCTTCTGCCCGTTGACGACGAAGTCGTCGCCGTCCTCGACCGCGCGGGTCTGGAGCGAGGCGAGATCCGATCCCGAGCCGGGCTCGCTGTAGCCCTGGCACCAGATTTCCTCGGCCTTGAGGATCTTCGGGATGTAGCGCTGCTTCTGCTCCTCGTTGCCCCAATGCAGGAGCGTCGGGCCGAGCAGGCTCACGCCCATGCCGACCATCGGCGCCGCGAGGTTAACGCGCGAGAGCTCTTCGTTGTAAACGATCGTCTGCAGGACAGTCGCGCCGCGGCCGCCGTATTCCTTGGGCCAGTTGACGGCGAGCCATCCGCCCGAAGCGAGCTTCTTCGCCCATGCCACCTGTTCGTCCCAGGCTTCCTTGGTCTCGGTCGAAAAGATGTCGCGCGGGCGCGGAGCGCCACCCTTGTTGGCCTCGAGCCACGAGCGGAACTCCTGGCGAAACGCTTCATCCTCGGGCGTGAAATCGAAGTCCATGATATTTCCCCATCGAGGCACTCGCGCGGCCGGCGCGAAAAGTCCCCGCGTTCAAAGTTAGCGCTACTAGCCCGACCGCTAACCTAAAACATCGGGGCCATCCGCGCCAAGCGCCGGTTTGACAGTCCCGCGAGGATCGATGAAGCTCGTTTCGCGGCGATGGATATCAAGATCGAACTGCCGGACGGAGTTTTCGACACGCAGTTCCCCGAGGCCGAATTTGTCGGTCGGATGCGCGAGCTAGCGATTTTGGAGCTCGTGCGCGCCAGGCGGATTCACGAGCACGAGGCGGCCCAGGCGCTCGGCTGCACGCGATGGGAACTGGTAGAGAAAATGAAGGCGGCAGGAATCGCATCGACCGAGGACCTCTTTGCCGAGATTCGCGGTGGACTGGTCGATGCGATCGCGGCGCGCCGTAAACCAATTCGGCGAAAGGACAACTGACATGCGCTTACTGCATACGATGCTCCGGGTGAACGACCTCAAGGAATCGCTCGATTTCTACACCAGCAAGCTCGGGATGAAGCTGCTGCGCCAGCAGGATTTTCCGAGCGGCGAATTCACCCTGGCTTTCGTCGGCTACGACAACGAGGATCACGGCACCGTGGTCGAGCTCACCTACAACTACGGCAAAAACAAGTACGATCTGGGTACTGCCTTTGGACATCTTGCGGTAGGCGTGCCTGACATCTATAAGGCGTGCGACGAGTTGCGTAACAGCGGCGTGAAGATTACGCGCGAGCCGGGACCGATGGCCCATGGGACGACGAAGATTGCCTTCATCGAGGATCCCAACGGCTACAAAATCGAGTTGATCGAACGCCGCTGAGAGATAGCCGCAAAATCAAAAGCGGGGGCGACTCGCGTGGGGAGGCGCGATTACCATGAAGGCTGCTGCATTTCATGCCGTCAATGAGATGACCCTGCTTGACGCGCCCGAGCCTGTACCGGGCTCGGGGGAAGTTGTTCTGAAGGTTCACAACTGCGGAATCTGCGGCTCCGATCTGCATCTGGTACAGCATGGGCTGGCGATGCCCGGCACCATCATGGGCCACGAGTTCTGCGGCGAGATCGCGGAACTCGGCGCGGGCGTGCGCGATTTCAAGATCGGCGAACGCGTAACCGCTCTCCCGTACATCTCGTGCGGAGAATGCGATCACTGCCGCACCGGCGATGCGATGCATTGCCGGCACATGCGCTCACTCGGCCTCGGTCATCTTCCCGGCGCATACGCCGAGTACGTGCTGTGCGGCGAGCGCAGCCTGCTGCGCCTGCCCGACCATGTAAGCTCCCGAGAAGGCGCGCTGGTCGAGCCGCTCGCGGTGGGATTGCATGGCGTAAACCGCGCCGTGATCAAACCGGGCAAGGGATGCCTGGTGATGGGCGCGGGGCCGATAGGTCTCGCGACTCTCTTGTGGGCCAAGGCGAAAGGCGCGGGACCGATCGTTGTATCGGAATTGGCGCCGGGCCGCGCCGAGCTCGCAATGAAGCTCGGCGCCGACGCCGTCATAAATCCGCATGACCATAACGCGATCCACATCATGCGCGAGTTGATCGGCCATGATCCTGCGCTGGTATTCGAATGTATCGGCGTGAAGAGCACCTTGATGGAGGCGGTGAAGTTCGTCGCGCGGCACGGGCAGATCGTCGTGATCGGGGTGTGCCTCGAATCCGACACGATCACGCCGCTCAACTGCATTGGCAAAGAAGTGCGGATGGACTTCGCGATGGCCTACACGCACGCTGAGTTCCAGGACACGGTCGAGGCGCTCGCGAACGGACTGATCGACGCCAAGCCGATGATCACCGACGTCATCGAACTCGCGCAAATCCCCGCGATGTTCGAAGCGCTGCGCACCCCAGGCTCGCAAGCCAAGGTAATGGTCGAGTTTCCGTACTAGGGTTGGTTCGGAAAAAGTTCGCGGAAATTGCCCGCCGTCAAGTCGGCGCGTTGCGCGCCTTCGACGCTGCAGAATGGAAGCGCGGGAAGAGCGCGCATCTCAGCGGGGGGCAGGGACGCCCGCCCGACTATATTCAGGCAGATCGCCTGCGCAGGCGCACTACTTCGCCGGCATCGATTCTGCTGTCGACGCGGTCTCGGTTCGCACTCGAGGAGCATTCGCGGCGACGAGCTTCTGGCTGATCTCGGAAGTCCAGTGATCCGGCTCGTCGGCCCACAGATCGCGCAGGTATGGCGCGACTTCTAGGCCGAAGAGGCGCGTGTTTTCGGCGCCTACTTCCTCGGGAAGATTGCCCATGTGCGGCGTCGCGATTAGCTGGCCGACGCGCAAATCCTTGATCAACTCGCGCAGGCGCTGGCGCACACGCTGCGGCGTGCCTGCGATGATGTAGCCCTTCTCGTCATACTCCCAGAAGCTCATTTCGCCGCGGCCCGCGCGCAGACGATCTTCGGCCGTGAGCTTGCTCTGGCCGACCTTCAACTGCTCGCCCATCGATTTCATCGAGCGAATCGTCGTGTAGCCGGGAGGATTCAGAAAGCCCATGCTCGGCGCGCCGTTGCGATGAAAATAGCGAACGGCCTCGTAGTACTGCTTTTCGGCTTCAGCATCGGTGTTGGCGACGCATACGATTTGCGTGAACGCCATGCGATGCGGATTCATCGTGCCGCCGCGTTTGGCAACGTATTCCCAGAACGCATCGACGAGTGGCTTCGATGAGTAGAGGCCGGAGAACGACAGATGGCCATAGCAGTAGTCGTTGTCGATCACGAGGTCCCAGGTCTCGACGCTGCCGCCTCCGCCCGGAACCCAGACCGGCAGTTTCTTCTGCACCGGCCGCGGCCAGATATTGACGTAACGAAGCTTGGTGTATTTGCCATTGAACGCGAACGGCTCAGGCTCGCTCCACGCGCGCAGGATGAGTTGGCGCGCTTCCTCGAAGCGCTCGCGCATCTCGACCGGCGTCATGCCGTACGCGAATGTCGAGTCCATCGCGGTGCCGAGCACGAATCCCGCAGTGAGACGTCCGCCGGAGAGGCAATCGATGTAGGCATACTCTTCGGCGATACGGGTCGGCGGGTTGTAGAGCGCAAGCGAATTGCCGACGATCGTGATGGCCGCGTTTCTCGTGGTCGAGGCGAGGCTCGCCGCGAGCAGGTTGGGCGAGGGCGTCACGGCTAGCGGAGTCTGATGATGCTCGTTGACGGTCAGGCCGTCGAAGCCGACTTCGTCAGCGAGTTGCATCAGGCGGATGAACATCCGGTACATCTCGCCAGCCTTGCGCGGATCGCAAAGATGCGCCGGTGGCGTCACCCACGCGGACGGATACTTCTCCCGGAAATCATCCGGCAGATGCGGATAGGTGACCTCGGCAAACCAGTGAAATCGCATGCGCGCGCTCCTCGCCTGCCGGCCGCATCGTAATGATCCGGCAGTCTGCCGGCGATCCTAGTTGGAACCGGTAGTAAGCGCCAAACGCTTCGTAGCTATCCAATGATCGATCGCGGACCAACGTTCGCGTTCGATGGGTTGAGAACTGCCTTCTGAAAAATAATAGGGCGGGCAGGGACGCCCACTCCACTGTGTTTTGGATCTGACTTCTCCGATCGGATGGCCGCCATCCTTCGGTCATTCTAATGTTGCGGGGTCTGGTTCCCGGGCGGCCTTCGATTCGGGTACTGTTCTGATCGCGTTGGCGCTCTCGAGATAGGGTTTGTCCGGAGATAAGAAAGCGCGACCTACTTGAAGTGGCGGAGGTACATGTCGAAGCCGAGCAGGACGACTTCCAGGACCAGCAGACCGACGATCGTGATCTCCAGCCATTGGCCGCCGAAGTACCATTTGTATTCCGCGATGCGATCGGTCGCGCCTTCGTAGAGATCTTCGCAGGCTTCGAGGCGGTTTGAGAATGCTTCGAGGCGGTCCTCTACATTTGCTTCTTCGCAGAGGCGCGTCATGAGCTGCTTCGCATCGCGAGGCAGGTCTGACGAGGGGATCGTGAGCTGCGGCTCGAGGCGCGCGTAGCTAAGACGCATGCGATAGAAATGTTCGATCAGCTCTGCGAAGCGCTGCCAATGCTTGCGATCTCTATGGCGAATTCGAAGGGCGTAGGACGCATCGAGTTGCGCCTGCGGTTCGCGGCTTTCGATCTCGCGCTCGAGCGCGCGCAGCTCGCCTTCATAGAAAGTGAAATCCGCGAGCGCCTTTGCGGCGGCATCGAATCCCGCGGGCGGACCTTGCACGATCGCGCGGCCGGGGCGCCATTCGATTTTCAATCCACACGCGGTGAACGTTATCGGACCCACGTCGCCGCTCGACATCCACGTGTCTCTGACTTTCTTCGTTTCCGCGGCTGCTTCGGTCGGTATCATAGCGAGGAGAAGCTCAGATTTCTCCGAAATCGTCGCGTTCGCATCGAAGTCTTCCTCGATTGCGATGCAGTTCCGCGGATTGCGATACTCGCGCAGTTGCCGCAATCCGGGCTCCGCCTCAGCGATAAACGTTAGGCGCTTGAAAACGGCCGATGCGCCGCGCGCCGACGCGATCTCGGCGACTTTGTGAATTGCCGTGCTCATGACGCTTCAGCCCTCGCCGCGGCAGCGACAGGCATCTCGGGAAGGGGCTCGGTCGCCTGAACCTGTGTGGCTGCAGCGGGTGTCGACGCGACGCTAAGGCGTGCCTGGTTGCGCAGATCGTCTGCGATGAACTCCGCGACAACATCGGCCGAGTCGAGCACGCCGTTAATCGTCGAATCGAAGAGATAGTCCCCGACCACGAACAGCTCGCGATGATTTTCAGGCTCCGGCAGGTGGCGCGAATCGGGCTCGCGCGCCGGGTAACCACCGGGCAGGCCATTTACCGCGCCAGCGAAGCGATGCACGCGGCCTTCGCGTAGATACTGGCGCGCGTCGTCGCGCAACGAAGTGGGTAGCGAGTCGAGTACCGCGTCGATGAGCACCGCGTCGGCGAGATTGCTCATCGCCAGCGCCGCGTCGCCCGCCAGCAGCCATCCGAGCACGCCGTACGGACTGTCCGCGATGCGCGAGCTTTCGTCATAGACGCAGCATCCGCCGAACGCGTCGAGCATAAAGTACGATTCGCGGAGCTGCGTGCGCCAGAACGGGCGCTCAAACAGCACGCTCACGCGCAGGTAGTGCGCGGGGTAGTCGTAGAACTTGTGATGCCGATGCATCGCGTCGCCGAGCGTCGCGCCACCGAAGTTGACGAGCGGTAACCAGTTGTTAGGCAACGCCACGACGACATAGTCGAAGTTATCGCTCCGGGCCTCGCCATGACTGCGCGACGAGATGCGATAGGTGCGATCGGCGCCGCGTTCGATTTTCGTGACTGGATGATTGAGCCTGACCTGCGCGCCGATTCGTTCCGCGAGCGCGCGCGGCAGCCGCTCGATTCCGCCATCGATGACGTAGAGCCGCATGTAGTCGGCTTCGTTCATCAGGTAGTTCTGCAGCCCGTACATCGCGTTGGTCAGATGAGGCTCGGTGGCGAGGTCGCTGTGCACCGCGACTTCGACATAGCGGCGGACGTTGTCGTCGCCGACTTTTGCCAGCAAATCGCGAAAGCTCGCGCGCGACAGCGAATCCTTGTTGTCGGCTTTCCAATCTGATTCGTAGTATTCGGCCGGGCTAATCGCCGCGCGCGCCATCGAGTTGAACTTGTTGAGTGCGTTGAGCGCGGACGGTCCGAACTCGCGCGCGATATCGGTTTGCGAGCGCAGGATGCGATCGCCGATTATCACCGCGCGACCGTCGATATTGGTGACGCTGAGTCCGAGCTCAGAAATCAACTCGCGCAGCGGATCGGGTCCGAGCTGCGAATAGTCATACAACTCGGCCGCGCCCGCTTCGTAACGGACGGGCGCCGACTCAAATTGACGTGTGATGATTTTGCCGCCCAGCCGCGCGCTGGCTTCGAAGATCGTGATGTCACATGGCCGCGGCGATCTTCGTTCGAGCATATAGGCCGTCAGCAGCCCGCCCAGACCTCCACCCACAATCCCCACTCGCATCCGATTCACAAAGTACCCCTCTTGCGCCGGCAGTTGAAAAGCATGCGTAAAATACGGTGACCAATCCGCTATGGTTGCATGCAGCCGGCATCGCTAGTGATTGTACACGGGCGCGAATCCGCATGTCAGAGGCCTTTTGCGCAATTCTGCGGCTTACGTGATTTCGCCACGGCAATGCGGCGAGGGGCGGTTTAGAGCGGCTAAAGACCGAGAAATCTGCCGAGTGCCGCCTGAGATTCAGCCTCGAGCATCGACGGCGCGTGGCCGACCCCGGAAATCTCGACCACCTCGACGCCCTCGTGCGTCGAGCGCATCAAAGCCGCCGTCCGCGCCGAGAGGATGTCGCTCGTGGCGCCGCGGAGGACCAGGATCGGCGCCGTGATTCGCGCGAACGGCACCCACAAATCCAGCCGCTGCTGCGCGGTGCCGCCGCGGATCGGCCGTCGGATCGCGGGGTCGAGCTTCCACACGAGACCGCCCTCAGGCGCGGGCTTCACGGACCATTGCACCTGCTCCTGCAACTCGTTTTCCGGCAGGTTCGCAAGCGCGGGATAGTTGGCGCGATAGTACGCCGCGACCTCGGCAATATCGGCGAAGCGCTGCGGAGCCTCGCCGAAGTATGCAGTGATCCGCGCCGCACCGGCGGGATCTATGTCGGGTCCGATGTCGTTGAGCACCAGCTTATCGACGCGATTCGACCATCCACCCGCGTACATCATCGAGATCGTGCCGCCCATCGAAGTGCCGATAAGCGTCAGACGCTGGATGCCAATCGCGTCGAACATTTGCGCGGCATCGTTCACATAATGCTGCGGCAGATATTCCGTGGGCGCGCCCCATGCGCTGTCGCCGCGGCCGCGCACGTCGAGCGCGATCACGTGATACCTGGCCGTGAGCTTTGGTGCGAGCCGGTCGAAATTGTGCGCATTGCCGGACAGCCCGTGAATACACCCGAGCCATGGCAGCCCGTCGCCGCCATGATCGAGATAATGCAGTCGAAGGCCGTTCGCTTCTACGAATTTGTCGGTAGCCATTGAAGATGTTCCTGCGGGGATCAGGCGGCCGCGACCGGCTGCGCCACTTCGACAATCTTATCCGGAACGATGACGAGGCGCCGGCCGTCGCGGATGATCATACCTTCGCGCTCGAACTCAATGAGTTGCTCCGTCGTGCGCTGGCGCGATGCTCCCACCAGTTCGGCCAGGTCCGCATGCGTCAGCTTGAGCGTGACCAGAGTGCCGCGCGAGTCCTGCACACCGAACTTCGAAGCGACCTCGAACAGCGCACCTGCCAGCCGCTCGCGCAGTCCCATCCCGACGAAGCCGGAATAGCGGATGATCATGCTCCACCATCGCCCGACCGTCATCTCGAGCATCTTGCTCGCGCGATCGAGCGGCACGCCGAGGACCGTGTCGACGAATATCTCAGGCTTGAATGCCGCCGCGGTGCAATCGGTGAAGGCCTCGCAATGAAAGGTGCGCGTCGCTTGCGGCAATAGCGAGGTGAGGCCGAAGACCTCGCCGGGGCCGAGCAAACCTACGAGCACGCGCTGCTCGCGATTCTGAATGAGCTGAAGTTTCGCAGCGCCGGAGAGCAGAATATAGATACGCGTCGATTCGTCGCCCTCGGCAAAGATAGAATTGCCACGCATAGCTCGGATAAGTGCGGCTTCCGCGGCCAATCTGTTTATCTGCTCCTGATTGAGCCAGGAAAGCGTCCGTAGCCTGCTAAGGATACGAGGATCGATTGCCAATCCGACGCCCATGATCCCTACCTAGCATAGTCGGCGCTGATGTCGCCAAGGTGACCGATTCTGCAACTCTTTAAGCCGTATTGCCTGAATTGTCACCGCCGCGACAAGTGTAAGTAACACTAATGCTTGCCCTAGCCCGTGCATTACTGTTTCTTTAGTGAGGTCGATTCAACAACTGTTCAACAAGGTTCTTTCGGAGGTAATTGAAGTGGCTAACCAGGTTTCAAACGGAACTCCGATCAAAGGCGCTCCTGCTGTCGAGACCTCGCCAGTCGCTTCCGCGCTCGTCAAGTTTGCCGAGGCCGCCCTGGAGCTGCCCGTGACTGCGGCCAAGCGTTTGGTGTCGCAGGCCGATGAGCGCCAGATGTACGAGGCGGGATGGAAAGCCTACGACGCCCTGGTCGATGTGGCGAACGAAGCGACCAAGCAGCTCTATACGAATCCGCGCTTCGGCGAGGTCGCGGGTCGCTCGCTGGACACTTTCGTGCGATGGCAGCGCTTCTCCAATGCGGTCGCGGGCGCGTTCTTTTCGTCGCTGTGGCCGACGGTGGGACTGCCGACCGCCAACGAGGTCGAAGCGGTGCGCGAGGATATCCGCTCGCTGCGCGAGGAGCTCTCAGCAGCTCGCGCGGCGGAGCAGGCCTCTCGCCAGGTCGAGATTCGCCGCCCGACTCGCGAGCACATCACGTCGCCGATCATCCCCGCGACCAGCGTCGGCGTTAACCAGGTTTCGGTGTGGGCGGGATGGCCGATTCCGGAGGCTCTGAACGATGTCCGCAATTAGCGCTGTCGCCTCATTCTGGATGGAAGGTGCGATGCGCACGCTCGACGCGGTGCGCGCCGGCTTCGGCATCCCGATGGACGATCCCGAGCCCGCGACGCCCTCGCGCGTGATCTTCGAGTCAGGCCTCGTGCGCCTGCGCTGCTACGAAGCGCGCGGCACGGCGCGCCGCACGCCGATCCTGCTCGTGTACTCCCTCATCAAGCGGCCCTTCATCCTCGATTTGCAGAAGGGCAGGAGCGTCGTCGAGTTTCTGGTTAACCAGGGCTTCGACGTTTATCTGATCGATTGGATTCCGCCGCGGCAGTCCGACAAATGGCGCGGGTTCGATGCCTACGTGAATATCGATATCCGCAATGCCGTGCGCGCGATCCAGATCCACAGCGGCATCGAGCGCATCTCGATCCTCGGCTACTGCTTCGGCGCGTTGCTTTCCGTGATGTACGCTGCGCTCCATCCGAACACGGTGAGCAACCTGATTTCGCTCACGATCCCGTTCGACTCGAGCAAGCGCGATCTGCCGATTGAGCATCTGAGCGCCACGATGAGCCAGGCGAGTGCTGAGGCGATCGCGTCGATCTACGGCAATCTGCCGGCCAACATGATGAACTCGTTCTTCAACACGCTGGCGCCCGCGCATCACGCGCTCGACAAGTTCGTCGGCGCTTATCGCCAGTCGTCGCGGCCGGGGTACATCGACACCTTCCGCCTCTTCGAGCGCTGGCTGCATAGCGACGTGCCGATGGCAGGGAAGATCTTCGTCGAGAGCGTCGAGATGACGAAGACCAATTCGCTGATGAACGGGATGATGAAGCTCGGCGGCGCGACCGTCGACCTGAGCAAGATCGTTTGCCCGATTCTCAACGTGATTGGCGACCACGACGATATCGTCAATCCCCGCGCGAGCGAGCCGCTGCTCGACAAGGTCGGCAGCGCCGACAAGTCGGATCTGCATTTTCCGACCGGGCACATGGGCGCGGCGATTAGTTCCGATTCGTTAAAACGGCTTTGGCCGCAGATTGCCAACTGGCTATCCGCGCGTGATTTATAAAGAATGGCTAATCAACACAGTCGGTCGCATCCGCGACAGCCGCCGCCGGGCGAAACCGGCAATAACGGGCACGCAGGCAAGCGGCGCGCGGGCCATAAGAAATCCGGAGGGAAAGTGATGTCGGAAAAGGCAAGCATGTTTGAAAGCATGAGTGAGATGTCGGAGAAGTTCTTCACGGTAGAGGGCGCGAAGAAGTTTGCCGCCTGGTATATCGACACCAACGAGAAGATCGCGCACCAGTTGCTGGACTTCCAGGCCTCGGCCACGGCGTGGGCCAAGGAAACCCCGCTCGCGCCGATCTTCGCCGCCCAGCAGGAGTTCGGCAAGAAGATGGTAGAGCGCTCGGCCGAAGCCGCCCGCTCCCTGTGGCGCCTGAACTAGTCGAATAGCAACCATATTTCTCGGCCCCCGCCGCGAAATGATTACTCACTCGCAGAAAGCGGCGAGCCTCGTTGAGGCTCGCCGCTTTTTCTCACTTCCGTGTCGACGACGGCAGCGCCGCTCGCTTCACCGCACTTCTGGGCTCGGATCGAAAAGCATTACTCCCGGTCGTTCGACGGTTCCCTTAGCTGCGATGGATGTCCAGGCTTCTCCACGACGCCGCCTTCAAGGTTCCATCTTAATAGGGCTTAACAGATCCTGACGCGGTCAAACGTCTCGCACTCCCGCATCTGAAACTTTATTGTACTTCCGCAGTCTTTCGCTTATTTCTTAAGGTGTTTCGAACTGAGTGCGATTGCGCAAAATGAAGCGCAAGAAGTCGGAGAAGAGGGGAATGGAGGCAACCCGTGCGGAACTCTGCCCACGGAATTCAAAGGATCGTCTGTCCATACATGCTCTGCTTGCGAGCATTTTTGTGTGGCTGGTCCTCTTCGCTGCTCTGCATGTGGCATCTGCGGCAGCGCAATGCGGGGGCAACGGGCAGCGCGCGTGCTGCATTCAGGAAGGTCGGGCGTGTGGGCGCGGCTTGATTGAGGTTGCTGGGTGCGACGCAGGATCCACCGACGCTTGCTTATGTGGCCGTGTTTTGGGGTTTCCCATCTACGCCACAAATCATTGTGTGCTACCGGCTCCGTGCGGAGGCGTGGGACAACGCGCCTGCTGTGTCGATCTCGAGGGCCCTGCTTGCCAGCTTGGCCTGACCCAAGTAGCCGGTTGTCCAGAGAACTGCCTCTGTGGTGGGCTCAATCCTGGCGGACTTCTCAGCTCTATCACCTCTTGTATAAAAGCCACTCCTTGCGGTGGCGTGGGGCAACGGGCGTGCTGTGTCCTGGAACGCGGCTCCCCGTGTGATGCTGGTTTGAGCGAAATCCCTGGCTGCACGGGCGATTGCACCTGTGGCGCGGGGATCGATATACCGCTGGCTTCCTCATCAGGAACCTGTGCCCAACTTCCGTTCGCCAGCATCGACGAACCGAGCACCAACGGAACTCCCGCGGACTCCCCTCCGCAGGATGATCCGTTGCGGGGTTATGCGGACATCCATGTCCATATGTTTGCGAACCTCGGGCATGGCGGTGGGGTCGTTGTCGGCGAGGCCTACGATGCGCAGGGAGGGATTAATCAAGCACTCAAGCAGGACTACGGCACCAATCTCGATCTGGTTCAAAAAGATGGTACCGAACTGCATAACCCGGAAGTGAGCCTTCCGTTTTGCCCAAAGTTTCTTCCGAACTGCGGATCGAAACTCTTCCACGGCGACCATACGCCGCTCGATGATCCCGTGGGATTCGGCACCGAGGACAGACCAGGCTCCAATCTGGGTGTACCTCTCTTCAATGGCTGGCCGACGTGGACCACCACCGTCCATCAACAGGTTTACTACAAATGGCTGGAGCGGGCCTGGCAAGGAGGGCTGCGGTTGATGGTCATGCAGGCCGTCACGAACGAGGCCTTGTGTCTGAGCAACAAGCACCTCAGGGGCATTGATTGCTCGGTCTCGATGCTGCCGCCGGATCGCCTCAATGAAATGGATCTCTATGATGATCACTTTCAGCTCAAGGCGGGGGAAACGGCGCCGCAGTTGCCCCTACCTCCCGTGGAAGCGCAACTCCAGGCCGCTTATCAATTCGAAGCCTTCCTTGACCAACAAAGCGGCGGGCCGGGACAGGGATGGTTCCGGATCGTCACAACTCCCGACCAAGCGCGCGCAGTGATTCGTGCAGGGAAACTGGCGGTCGTGCTGGGTATCGAAGTCGACAAACTATTCGGCTGTTCGCTCAACGGGCCCTGCACTAATGCGTCTGTAATCGCCGCGGTGGACAAATATTACGCCAAGGGTGTTCGTGCCGTATTTCCGGTGCACAATTTCGATAATGGTTTCGGCGCTGCCGCGACGTGGCAGGATGCGATCGGAGTGGGGCAAGGCGCTGCGGTTGGAAGCTGGTGGCAAACCATGGACTGTGGCAATTCGGGCTATGGCTTCTGGCTCGACCGCACCGTCATGCAAGCGCTTTATGCCATAGGCTTTGCCGGTAAAATAGCCGATGTACCATTTTATCCACCTGGCCTTCCCAGTTGTAACAAGAATGGATTACTTCCCCTCTCGGGGACTTTGTTCGACGCGTTAAAAAGCAAGGGAATGATTATCGATATTGACCACATGTCGAGTAAGTCGATCGAGAACACGCTGAGCTGGGCGGAGCAGCAAAACTATCCGATAGTAGCCAGCCATACTCTTTACTTCGATCTTTACCATCAGCACTACTCGGGCAATGGGGGCCGGCACGAGCGCATGCGGACGCGTGCTCAGTTGGACAGGATCAGGAAGCTCGGCGGCATGGTCGCGGTCATGCTCAAAGATGATGTTCAGGACACGGACAGAAAAGACGAGCAGGTTGAGGTTGGCTACCCATCGAGCCGCGTGCCGGACAATTGTCTCCACTCCTCAAAGACCTGGGCGCAAGCATATAGGTATGCCGTGGATGTCATGGGCGGCCCTGTAGCTTTTGGCAGCGATTTTAATGGAGTTGCCGGCCACGTCGGACCGCGCTTTGGCGATCACTCGTGCGGCAACAACACAAATGAGCAACTTCTGCAGTGGCGAGATAGTAGTAGGCTCTCCTATCCCTTCACCATTGCTGGCTTTGGCACCTTTGATAAACAGGTAACCGGCACCAAGGCTTTTGACTTCAACGTTGACGGCCTGGCGCATATCGGTTTGCTCCCGGACTTGGTCGCCGATCTCAAGGTCATTGGCTTGAGTGACGCGGCGCTCGAACCCCTGTTCCATTCCGCCGAAGCATATATCAACGTTTGGGAAAAATGCCTGAATGAGGCTGCGGAAGGCCAATAAGCGGGCGTCGTAAAGGTGTGGCTGAGAAAGCATGCGGATCTCCGGTTGGTGTCTGGAGTTAGCTTGCTCAATCAATTCAGCTCATCGGCAGAGATAGTCTCTCTCGACTCGACCTGTTAGCTTTGCCATGCGTAGACAAACATTTGGCGCCAATTTGGAAGTGCAATGACAAAGACCAGTCTGACGTTTATCGCCTTATGCGCGGCGTTGCTCTGGGTGGGTGCAGTACACGCCCAGACCGATTCGTCGCTTACGTGCCCTCAGCCATCCGGGCCGCTCGTAGGGCCGCGCTACCAGGATAATGGCAATGGCACTATCACCGACAATCAGACCGGTTTGATGTGGGAGAAGAAGACGGGAGTACCAGGAGTCATACCTCGAACCCCGAACGTACACGATGCCAACAACAGATACAGTTGGTCTCGCGCCCCGAGCACCAATCCAGGCGGTACGGCTTTCGGGAGTTTTGTTGGAACCCTCAACTACGGCCAATCCAATAACGGCCATACCAGCACGGGTTGCTTTGCGAATTACTGCGATTGGCGCTTGCCGACGATCGTGGAACTCCAAGCTATCGTCGACAATAACGCGTCTGGCTGTGGCGCCAATAGCGCATGCATCGACGGCACATTCGGGCCAACGCAGCGCCGCTTTTACTGGTCGAGCTCTACCTTCGCGAACGGTTTGAGCGACGCGTGGGGCGTGGATTTCGGCGTCGGCGATACCGAGCGCAACGATAAGAACGCCTCCTTCTACGTCCGAGCGGTGCGCTGCGGCGCGGTGAAGTAGGAAATTCGGTGAGTTGTCCGCAGAGCATTTGCGCGGGAGAAGAGTCATGAGAAAAACCAGTCTGACGCTCATCGCAGTGTGCGCTGCATTGCTGTGGGCCGCAGCGGGATACGCCCAGATAGAACCGCCTCCGATGTGCCCCCCGCCCGCAGGGCCGCTCGTAGGGCCGCGCTTCCAGGACAACGGAAACGGTACGGTCACCGACAATCAGACCGGTCTGATGTGGGAGCAGAAGACCGGAGTAGTGGGCGTCAAGCCTAAAACCCCGAACATTCACGATGTCAACAACAATTACTCGTGGTCAGGCCTCCTGAGCACAGACCCGGACGGGACGGTATTCGCGAATTTTTTGGGAACCCTCGACTTCAACCAATCCAGTGATGGCAGCAGCATCACTGGTTGCTTTGCGAACTACTGCGATTGGCGCTTACCGACAAGCGTGGAGCTCCAGGGGATTATCGATAAGACTGCGCCCGGATGTGGTCCTGGAGGCACGTGCATCGATCCCACGTTCGGACCCACGCAGCGCCGTGCTTATTGGTCGGGAACTACCGTTGAAGACGAGAACTCTTTCGTGTGGGACGTGCACTTCGAGCTCAGCCGCGGGCTCAACTTTCCTGGTCTCGCTCAAGGATTTAAGACCTCGAACTTCGCCGTCCGTGCCGTGCGTTGCAGCCAGTGAGGTCGGACAGTCGGTGAGCCGTCCATTGAGCATTTGATTGAGTGCGCGCCCGAGCGCGCTAAATGCGCCACAACAAGCGGCGACTCATCGACTTCTAGTTCGGCTCTTCGGCGGTTTTACGAAAAATTGATCACTACATAGCTGTTCATCACTTCAAAAACGCGCGGAGCCGGTCGGCCAGCTCCTGGGGTTTTTCTTCGGGGATGAAGTGGCCGCAGTCTGGGATCGAGCCGCCTTCGGATTTCAGGGCTACGCGTCTTAGCGATTCGATGACCAGTTCGCCGCGGCCGCGCGAGCCGCCGCCGCCGAGACCGAGCGTCGGCATCGGCAGTTTGAATCCGGTTGCGAACGTCGCGCGATTGTCGGCGACGTCCTGATGCATCGCGCGGTAGTAGTTGAACCCGGCGCGCATCGCGCCCGGTTGCGAGTAGGTGCGCACGTATTCGCGGATATCCGCGTCGCTGAACGTGCCTGCCTGGTTGGTGCCGTTCATGAAAAAGAACTCGAGGAAGATTCGCTCGCGGCCGTAGGTCAGCGCCTCGGGAAGGTCGGGCACGCGGTTAAACTGATGATGCCATCGCGGCGTGCCGCCGAGCGCTCCGCCCGACGGCTGATCGCCTGGCACCGGCACGTCGAGCAGGCAGAGATGCGTCACGGCATCGGCGTGATCCGCCGCGAGCCGGAACGCGACCGGCGCGCCCCAATCGTGGCCGACGACGGCGAAGCGCTGATGCCCGAGATGCTCGTGCATTAACAACCAGAGGTCGTTGGCGACAATCTTCTTCTCGTAGCCGCTCGAAGGCCGCGACGAATCGCCAAGCCCGCGCATGTCGGGCGCGACGAGCGTGTAAGCGTCCGCAAGCAGCGGCATCACGCGCCGCCATTCGTACCAGCTCTGCGGCCATCCGTGGATCAGCACGACCGGCGCGCCTTGTCCCATCGTCACGTAATGAAGCCGCACGCCTTTCAGCTCGGCATAATGATGACTGAATTCGGTCGCCATGATTTCCTCCGTCGTGCGACAATCTTGCGCATCATGGCAGGGCCTTCAATCGTCGTCGTGCTGATGGGCGTGTCCGGTTCGGGCAAGACTACGCTCGGCACGATGCTGGCGAGGGAACTCGGATGGGAATTTCGCGACGGCGACGATCTTCATCTCGCGGAGAACAAGCGCAAGATGCATCAGGGGATCGCGCTGACGGACGCCGATCGAGCGCCATGGCTCGCGGCGATCCGCGCGCTCATCGAGCGATTCCTGCGCGACGACACGAATCTGATCGTCGCATGCTCGGCGTTGAAGCGCGCCTATCGCCACGAGATCGTCGTCGACGCGGTGCGGGTGAAAGTCGCTTACCTGAAAGCATCGCGCGAGCTGATCGCACAGCGGCTCGCGGCGCGTAGCAGGCACTTCTTCGATTCCGCACTGCTCGGCAGTCAGTTTGCGACGCTCGAAGAGCCTGACGACGCGATCACGATCGACGTCTCGCACACGCCGGAGCAGGCGGTCGCTGATATCAGAGCGAAGCTGGGAATCTAGTCGGGCTGGCGGCGCGCGATGATCTGCGTTGACGGCGACAGCTCTTCGAGCGTCCGGCCCCGCGTCTCAGGCACCGCGACAAAGACGAGGACCACGCCAACCAGCGGTCCGAATGCGAGCACGGACGCCGCGTTGCCGAGCCCGCCCATCGGTTTTGAGAGCAGTCCGATCACGACGGGCGAGAGCGCCCAGCCGATTTGTCCCACGACCTGCACGCACAGCGAATAGCCGGTCGCGCGAATCTCCGTCGGGAACAGCTCCGTCGATAGTGCCGATGTCGCGGTGCGCGCCGCCTGGTACGCGAACATCGTCGCCATCTCTGCGATGAGCATCGTCCAATAGTCCGTGCTCTGGAACAGCACGTACATCGAGGCGCCCGCGCCGATGTAGAAAGCCGCGGTCGTGAAGCGCCGCCCGACGCGGTCCATCAGGAACCCTGACAACATCGAACCAATCGACCCGGCGACGTAGGCAAGGATGAACGCGGTGCTGACCTCGGGCGCGGTCCAATGCTGATCGCGGCGCGCGTAGAGGCTGAAGTAAGTGACAGTCGGACCTCCGATAAGACCGATCGAGTTCCACATCGTCGAAATGAGCAACAGGCGGCCGCGATACTGGCCGAGGAACGGCTTGATGCACATCCGGATCGAGGCCCAAAACTCCGGCATCTCATAGCCTGCCGCCGTACGCTCTTCCTGCACCGCGCGGAAGCGGGCCGTTTCGCGCATCCCGCGGCGCAGGAAGGCGATCAGAGCAAGCGGCGCAAGACCGAGCAGGTACATCCCGCGCCAGCCCCAGCGCGACTCCGACATCACGCCATAAATCAGCCCCGCGGCGGTCACGCCGAAGAACGCGACCATATGCAGTCCGCCGAGCGCACGGCCGCGCAGCTCGTCGGGAAACTCCTCGCTGATCATCGTCACGGCGACGCCGAACTCGGCGGCGAGGAAAACCTGGGCTGAGCTTTGGAAGATGGTGAACCCAAGTACGCCGGTTGACAGCGCGGTTAGGAGCGTAAACAGGCTGTAGCAGAGGACGGTCGCCGAGATGATAGGCTTGCGGCCATGGCGATCGGCGAGGATCACGACGAAGAACGAGACCATCCCGCCGATGCGCACGACCGTCGCCATCAGGCCGATCACGGGATCGCTGAGATGGAACGTCTTGGCGATGTCAGGCGTGCAGAGGTGGAAAATCGTGATGTCGTAGCCCTCGAAGATCGTGGCCGACATCAGCATCGCGAACAGCGCGTAGAGGTAGCGGCGCGTCGGAGGCGTGAAGCCTGCAGGAAGCGGAGCGTTGTCCAGATCTGATTGTGCTGCGCGCATTGAGCTACTACTGCGCCTCGGACGACGTGAAGACGCCGATAAGCTTTCTCAAATTAAGGATGGCTCCGCAAGCTGCCTTCGGCGGAACCTGGTTTATCATTCAATTACGGGAGGCACTGCTCGTCCAGGGGGAAGTCTCTCGAGCGAGGCGCCGGAATAGGGCGTGGCCGCTTTGCGTGCTAGAGCAAATCGCAACGAACAGCGCGGGGAGAAATCGATGAACGGCATAACCATCAAGGTTGAAACGAACCACGGATCATTCGATGCGTATCTCAGTCTTCCGCCTGCGGGCAGCGGTCCCGGCATCCTGCTGCTGCAGGAAATCTTCGGCGTGAACGGGCATATGCGGAACGTCGCGGACTCATACGCCGAGGAAGGCTACGTCGTGATCGCGCCGGATTTGTTCTGGCGCCTGCAACCGGGCGTGCAGCTCGGCTACGACGACCCGAGCGTTGCGCGCGCTCGCGAGCTGCGCTCCCAGTTCGACATCGACCAGGGCGTTCGCGATATAGGCGCGGCGCTGGCCGCTTTGCGCGCGCGTCCCGAGTTGCGCGGCAAGGCCGCGGCGCTCGGATACTGCCTCGGCGGGCTGATGGCGTATTTGTCGGCGGCGCGGCTCGATGTCGATGCGGCGATTTCGTACTACGGTGTGAGCCTCGACGCGCATCTCGATGAAGCCGCCGCAATCAACTGTCCAATCTTGTTTCACTTTCCGGAAAACGACCGCTTCGCGCCCGCGCCGCTTCGCGAGAAGATTCGGGCCGCCTTTGCAGCTCATGACGACGCGGAGTTTTTTGTCTATCGCGGCGCCGATCACGCCTTCAACAATTCGATGCGTCCCAATTACGATCGCGTCGCGGCGCAGCTCGCGCGCTCGCGCACGATCGGACTGCTACGGCGCGTGATGGGACCGCGCTACGATCTCAACGCAATCTGGGAAACTCACGGCGACTACGAATTCGCCACGCGCGATGCCGATGCGACGATCGCGACGATGGTCGCGGAGCCGTACGTGAATCATATCCCGACGCTCACCGGCGGCATCGGACGCCGCCAGCTGCATCGATTTTACAAATATCATTTCATCGCGACGCTCCCGGCTGACACGCGGATCGTATCGATCTCGCGCACCGTCGGTCCCGACTCGGTCGTCGATGAGCTGCTGTTCTGCTGCACCCACGATCGCGAGATCGATTGGCTCCTGCCGGGCATCGCGCCGACCGGCAAGTACATCGAAGTTCCAACCGTCGTGATCATCCAGTTCCGCGGCGATAAAATCGCGCACGAGCACATCTATTGGGACATGGGCACGGCCCTCAAACAGATCGGTCTGCTCGAGCGAAACGATTTGCCGATTGCCGGCATCGAATGCGCGCATAAGGCACGCGACGAAAACAGCCCCGCGTCCAACCAGATGCTGGCGCGGTGGAAGGAAAGCGAAGGGAAGCCGTAGCGATGCAATTAAAACGTGCGACGCGGATGGCATCGGAGTAGATCAGAAGGGTCGGAAGTCCGCCTGACGCAAAGGAGCTAACGATGGCCTCGACGCCGCTTACGCAACGTTCCGCATGGAAAGCGCTTCAGGCGCATCACGGCAAGATTCGCGACACGCATCTGCGCCAGCTCTTCGCCGACGATCCCAAGCGTGGCGAGACGATGGCTCTGGAAGCGGTCGGGCTCTATATGGACTACTCGAAGCATCGCGCCACCGGCGAGACCATCAAGCTGCTCATCGCGCTCGCCGAAGAATGCGGCCTGCGCGCGAAGATCGACGCGATGTTCCGCGGCGACAAGATCAACATCACTGAGAATCGCGCCGTGCTGCACGTTGCACTGCGCGCGCCGCGCGGCGAGAAGATCCTTGTCGATGGCAAAGACGTCGTGCCTGACGTGCACGAAGTGCTCGATCGGATGGCGGTGTTCTCGCGGCGTATCCGCGACGGTTCGTGGACGGGGCATACCGGCAAGCGCATCCGCAACATCATCAACATTGGAATCGGCGGCTCGGACCTCGGTCCGGTAATGGCGTACGAGGCGCTGCGCTTCTACAGCGATCGCAATCTCACGGTGCGCTTCGTCTCCAACGTCGACGGAACCGACTTCGCCGAGGCGACGCGCGATCTCGACCCGACCGAGACGCTCTTTATCGTATCGTCGAAAACCTTCACCACGCTCGAGACGATGACCAACGCGCACACCGCGCGCGGCTGGGCGCTTGGCACGCTCAAGGATGAAAAAGCGATCGCGAAGCATTTTGTCGCGGTCTCGACCAATGCGGCCGAGGTGACCAAGTTCGGCATCGACACCGCGAACATGTTCGGCTTCTGGGACTGGGTCGGCGGGCGCTATTCGATGGACTCGGCGATCGGGCTTTCGACGATGATCGCGGTCGGGCCGGAGAATTTCAGCGCGATGCTCGCGGGGTTTCACGCCATCGACGAGCATTTCCGCACCGCGCCGTTCGATCGCAACCTGCCGGTGCTGATGGGCCTGCTCGCGCTGTGGTACAACGATTTCTTCGACGCGCAGACGGTCGCGGTGCTGCCGTACGAGCAATACCTGAAGCGGTTTCCGGCCTATCTGCAACAGCTAACGATGGAATCGAACGGCAAGCACGTCACCCTCGACGGCACCGCTGTTGACTATCAGACTGGGCCGATTTTCTGGGGCGAGCCGGGGACCAACGGACAGCATTCGTTCTACCAGCTCATCCACCAGGGCACCAAAATCATCCCGTGCGATTTTATCGGCTTCTGCAAACCGCTGAACCACGTCGGACGCCATCATGACTTGTTGTTATCGAACGTATTCGCGCAAGCCGAAGCGCTCGCCTTCGGCAAGACTCCGGAACAAGTAAAGGCCGAAGGCACGGCAGATAAGCTCGTGCCGCATCGCGTGTTCGAAGGCAATCGCCCCTCGACGACGATTCTCGCCGATCAGCTAACACCCGAGATGCTCGGCAAGCTGGTCGCGTTATACGAACACAGCGTGTTCACGCAAGGCGCGATCTGGAACATCGATTCGTTCGATCAGTGGGGCGTGGAGCTCGGCAAAGTGCTGGCCCAAAGAATCATCCCCGAGCTGGAGAGCAAGGGCGATCCAGATCTAAAGCACGACAGCTCGACGAACACGTTGATTAGAAGATATCGGGCGAGCAAATCGGCATAAAGCTGTCTAATTTCTGACTGACTGAGAAAATATAGTGGGGCGGGCGTCCCGACGGGCGTCCCTGCCCGCCATTAAGACGGCGCGCTGCGCGCCTTCGATGCCGGGTGAGGGTAGTCTGTATTTTACTGGAAGGCCCGCGCGCGTGAGGATTCCAGTGTTTCACCTCTCTCTAGCCCTCTCCTAGGATAAGGAGAGGGGATCAGACCAGGAGCGGGTTGTGCGTGTGACTGTTGGTTATGAGCGAACGGCTCAGCCCGCGAGTTTCTTTTTCATCAGATCGTTAATCACCTTGGGATTGGCCTTGCCGCCCATGGCTTTCATGGCCTGGCCTACGAAGAAGCCGAATAGCTTGTCGCGGCCAGCGCGATACTCGGCGACCTTGGCGGGCTCCGATGCGATTATCTTGTCGATTGCTTCGATGATCGGGCCTTCGTCGCTTACTTGCAGCAAACCGAACTCGCTAACCGTCGCTTCCGCTGAGTTGCCGTTTTTCACCATCGCGGCGAAGGCAGTCTTGGCGGCGTTGAGGCTGATCTTTGCCTCCTCGACCATCTTGAGCAGGGCGCCTACTTCTTTCGCGGCAGGAACTGATTCGGCCAGCGATTTGCCCGGCTCGCGAAGGCGCAGCACTTCGGTCATTACCCAGTTGGCCGCGGTCTTGCGGTTCTTGAGTCCCGGCAGCGCCGCTTCGAAATAGTCAGCGACCTCGCGCTCGCTGGTCAGCACTCCGGCTTCGTATGCGGTCAGACCTTCTTTGACGTAGCGCGCGCGGCGATCGGCCGGCAGCTCGGGCATCTCAGTGCGAATCGCCTCGACCAGATCTGGCGCCACAACCAGCGGCGGCAAATCGGGCTCGGGGAAGTAGCGATAGTCATTCGCATACTCCTTCGAGCGCATCGGGCGCGTCACTTCGCGCACGGGGTCCCATAAATGCGTTTCCTGCGTTACCTTGCCGCCGGATTCGATAACGTCAATTTGGCGATCGATCTCATACTCAATCGCTTTTTCAACGAAACGGAACGAATTGAGATTTTTGATCTCAGTCTTGACGCCGTATTCCTTCTGTCCGCGCGGTCGCACCGAGACGTTGCAGTCGCATCGTAAGCTGCCTTCTTCCATGCGGCCGTCGGAGGCGTCGATATAGCGCAGGATCGCACGCAGCTCCTGCACATACGCGGCAGCCTCCGCGCCGGTGCGGATATCAGGCTCGCTGACGATTTCCACGAGCGGTACGCCGGAGCGATTCAGATCGACGAGGCTTGCGCCTTCTTCATGGATGTTCTTTCCCGCGTCCTCCTCGAGATGGATACGCACCAGCCGAATCCGGCGCGAGTCGCCATTCTCAGTCGGCAGGTCGACGTAGCCGCCTTTGCAGATTGGCGTTTCGTACTGACTAATCTGGTAGCCCTTGGGCAGATCGGGATAGAAATAACTTTTGCGATCGAAGATGGAGTAGGGCGCGATCTCGCAATGCGCCGCGAGGCCTGCGCGAATCGCGATTTTTACCACCTCTTCATTTAAAACAGGAAGCACGCCGGGCATCGCCACGCACACCGGGCAGGTGTTCGCGTTGGGCTCGCGGCCGAACTCCGTCGAGCATCCGCAGAACATCTTCGACCTGGTCAGCAGATGAGTATGGACTTCGAGTCCGATTACCGCTTCATATTTTTCGCGATTCGTCGCCATAGTCATTACTCAGATCGCGGGCTCGCGTTTGGTGAAGGCGCCGGAGCGCTCGTAGGCATCGCCGGCGCGCAAAATCGTTTCCTCGCTGAATGGCGGCCCGATCAGTTGCAGTCCGATCGGGAGATTTTTGCCGTCATAGCCGCACGGTATCGACATCCCGGGCAGCCCGGCGAGATTTACTGAGATTGTGAAGATGTCGGACAAATACATAGTCAGCGGATCGTCCATCTTTTCGCCCAGCTTGAATGCCGTGGTCGGTGCGACTGGAGTCATGATCACATCGCAGTTCTCGAAGGCGCGCTCGAAGTCGCGGCGGATCAGCGTGCGGACCTTCTGCGCCTTCAGATAGTAGGCATCGTAGTAACCGGTCGAAAGTGCGAAGGTGCCGAGCATGATGCGGCGTTTGACCTCGGCGCCGAAGCCCTGCGCGCGTGTCTCTTCGTAAAGCGTGATGTGATCGGGCGCCTCGGCGCGCAGGCCGTAGCGGATACCGTCGTAGCGCGCGAGGTTGGCGCTCGCCTCGGCGGTTGCGATCAGATAGTAAGCCGCGATCGCGTAGCTCGAATGCGGCAGCGAAATCTCGTGCAGCGTCGCGCCGAGCGATTCGTATTGCTTGAGCGCGGCGCGCACGGCCTGCTCGACCTCGGGCGCCATCCCGTCGATGAAATATTCTTTCGGCACGCCGATGCGCAGTCCCTTCACGTCGCCGGTGAGCGCCTTCTCGTAGTCGGGCACCGGGCGCGCTGAGCATGTCGAGTCCATCGGATCGACGCCCGCCAGCGTGCGCAGGATGATCGCTGCATCGCGGACAGTGTTCGCGAAGGGGCCGACCTGGTCGAGCGACGAGGCGTAGGCGATGACGCCGAAGCGGCTGACGCGGCTGTAGGTCGGCTTTATCCCGACCACGCCGCAGAAC